>NZ_JASHHB010000008.1:0-124673 GCF_047460035.1 Streptococcus mitis
AGCTTCTCTAAGCTATAGCCTTGTTTTCTAAGTTCATAGATCTGAACTTTATCATCATAAGTTAATTTCATAATAAAAACACCCCAAAAGTTAGATTTTTTCTGTCTAACTTTTGGGGTGCAGTTCAATATGATGCGTTTTTCTTTTTTATTCAACGTGGGTTGTTTGATTGGCAAAGGCGATAATGGCTTGCTTCAACTCATCTCCACTGAGAGTGCGGAACTCTTCAATCTTTTTATCGATGGCTTCTAGAGGCATGACATTAACCTTACCAACGAAAATCTTATCCATAACCTGATTATCAACCAATTCAGTTGACACCAAGAGTTCCTCATAGAGTTTTTCACCTGGACGGATTCCAACTTCAACGATTGGAATTTCACTTTCGGTATGTCCACTGAGAAGAACCATTTTCTTGGCTAAATCATAAATCTTGACTGGTTTGCCCATATCAAGGATAAAGACTTCTCCATCCTTGGCATAAGCACCAGCATGGATAACCAGACGGCTAGCTTCTGGAATAGTCATAAAGTAACGGGTCATACGGAAGTCTGTCACTGTTACAGGACCACCTTCAGCAATCTGACGTTCAAAGACTGGAATGACACTACCACGACTACCAAGAACATTCCCAAAACGAACCGCACAATAGGTTGATTGGCTACGTTGGTTAAAGCCAGTGACAATCAACTCAGCTACGCGCTTGGTCGCTCCCATAACATTGGGTGGATTGACCGCCTTATCCGTCGAAATCATAACCATCTTAGGCACCTTGGCTTCATCAACAGCTCTAGCCACATTGTAGGTTCCACGAATATTGTTTTTGAAGGCTTCTTTTGGATTGCGCTCCATCATAGGAACATGCTTGTGGGCAGCCGCATGATAAACGATAGCAGGCTTGTACTGCTCAAAGACTTGCAACAGACGGTCGTAGTCTTGAATGTCCGCAATCACTGGTACATAATCAATCCCTTGGAACTTACGAATCAATTCATGATAAACAAGGTAGATTGAATTTTCCCCATGACCGAGCAAGACGATGCGTTCAGGATTGAAGCGGCTAACTTGGCGACAGATTTCAGAACCGATTGAACCACCAGCACCTGTGACTAAAATTGTCTTTCCAGTAAGTTCTGCGCCCAGACGCGATTCGTCAAGACGAATTTCCTGACGGCCCAAAAGGTCTGTGATATCAATCTTCTGGAAGCCTCCACCCGCTTGGTGAAGTCCTTGAACAACTGTTTCAACCTTAGGCATCTTGTAACATTTGACACCCAGTTTATTACACATTTGCAGAATACGTTCATACTCTGACGGATCAAGCGACGGAATCGCAACGATAACACGCTCGATTTGATGGCGTTTGGCTAATTCAGGCAGATTATCATAAGAGCCCAAAACAGGGATACCACCGAGTTTTTGACCTTTTTTCTTTTCATCATTATCCAAAATACCAACAAGTTCCAAATCACTGGTTGGGTGTTGATAGCTGTTCATAAAGAGAGCTCCACCATCGCCAGCACCAATCAAGAAGGTACGACGGTGTTCTCCATCACCACTGCCTTTTTTGCGTTTAGAGTAGATTAACTGCCAAGTAATCCGTGGCAATAAAATCAAGAAGGTACTCAACAAGATAAAGAGCACGATAAAGCGAATTGAAAAGAGTGGCAAGAAGGCATAGCAGATACTATATGACAAAACGCTGCTAGCAGTCACACCAAAAAAGATTTTCATAAAATCCGTAATTTTGCTGTAACGACTAATACTAGCGTTCAGCCCCCAAAATCCAATCATCAATTGATAGAACAGGAAGGCCAAACTCGTATAGATAATGTAGTCAACAGGTGCTGGATTAATCAAGCCGTAGAATAAGATATAAGATACAATGATGGAAACCACCATACTGAAAATATCAAATATTCCCCAGAAAACCTGCTTTTGTTGTTTATTTAAAATTTCCACCAGATCAATCACATAATCTGTTAGTTTTTTATTCATGTCAATCTACTCCTCCTTAAAAGAGCTGGATATTTATATTGTTATTATAACACTTTTTATCCAGTTTACGATTTGCTACAATCTTTTAATTGCTTTTTCGTAACAGTTTCATAAAAATAAACTGTCGGACAAATCCTGGACAAAGAGCAACAACCATCTGAATGGCAACACTCTTGGCATACTCCATGTAAGAAATTTGCCCTCTCTTCAGCATGCGCTGACGAGCCTGACGATAGAGTTTAAGGTAACGCAGTCCCCCACGACGCTCAAACATCCCTGCTCCAACACGAACCTTACACAAGATTTGATCCAGATTTCCAGTCTTGGCTCCTGCAGCAATCATGTTGAGCCAGAGGAGGTCATCCTCCATATAAAGGCCATCCTCATAGTTGCCTGCCTTGAGAACCATGTCCTTCTTGAACATGACAGTCATGTGGTTAAAGGCACTTCTCATCCTTTGATAAGCTACAATATCTGCATGCTGGGTTGGAACACGACGGTAAGAAACGATCTCATCAGGATTGTCAATAAATTCTGCAATATGTCCACCTAATAGGTCGAGCTTGTCCTTCTCCATTAGCTGAACCTGTTTCTCAAAACGATCTGGAACTGCTATATCATCCGTATCCATACGGGCAATAATATCATACTGACACTGCAAAACACCCTGTCGAAGAGCCAGACCCAAACCTTGATTCTGCTCAAGAGGATAGCGTTTCACTGGAATATCAGACCCAGCTTCAAGCTGGTCTAATACCTGATAGAGCTCAGGTGTCAAAGGCCCATCCTCAACCAGAACCAATTCGCTCGGTTTCAGGGTCTGATTTTGAACACTCTCAATAGCATCCTTTAAAAATGTCGGATTTTCCTTGATATAGACCGACATCAATACGCTGATTTTTTGCTTTTCAGACACAGTTTTTCTCCAATGTATAGATTTCCTTCCACTATTTTATCATAATTTTCAAGACTTTCCCATTTTTATCTTGAAAGCCCAAAACCTTACTTGACATTATAGGGAAAAAGCCTTAAAATAAGCTGTTATTAAAATCAGCTAGAAGAGGTATTATATGAAAAAGCAATCACTCTTTTTTGTTCCAGGTATTATCCTGATTGGTGTTTCCTTGCGGACTCCTTTTACTGTTTTACCCATTATTTTGGGAGATATTTCGCAAGGGCTGGGAGTCGAAGTTAGTTCACTTGGTGTCCTGACCAGCCTTCCTCTCCTCATGTTTACCCTCTTCTCGCTATTTTCTACCCGACTAGCTCAGAAAATTGGCTTGGAGCATCTCTTTACCTATGGCCTTTTCTTCTTGACCATCGGTTCTCTCATTCGACTAATCAATCTGCCCCTGCTCTATCTAGGAACCTTGATGGTTGGGGCAAGTATCGCAGTCATCAATGTTCTGCTTCCTAGTCTTATCCAAGCTAATCAACCAAAGAAAATTGGTTATCTGACCACCTTATATGTAACTTCTATGGGGGTTGCGACGGCTCTGGCTTCCTATCTAGCTGTGCCCATTACACAAGCCAGTTCTTGGAAAGGACTTATCATCCTCCTCACCCTGCTCTGTCTAGCAACTTTTTTGGTCTGGCTCCCAAATCACCGCTATAATCACAGACTAGCTCCACAAACCAAACAAAAAAGCAAAGCAAAGGTCATGCGTAATAAACAGGTCTGGGCAGTGATTGTCTTTGCAGGTTTTCAATCCTTGCTCTTTTACACCGCTATGACCTGGCTACCTACCATGGCCATCCATGCAGGCCTATCCAGTCACGAAGCTGGCTTGCTGACCTCTATCTTCTCCCTGATTAGCATTCCTTTTTCAATGACCATCCCAAGCCTGACAACCAGCTTGTCAACTCGTAACCGTCAGCTCATGCTCACTCTGGTTTCACTAGCTGGTGTGGTCGGTATTTCCATGCTCTTTTTCCCAATCGGTAATTTCTTTTACTGGCTTGCCATCCATCTCCTCATCGGAACCGCAACCAGTGCCCTCTTCCCTTATCTCATGGTCAATTTTTCACTCAAGACAAGCGCTCCTGAAAAGACGGCCCAATTGTCCGGTCTATCTCAAACAGGAGGCTATATCCTAGCAGCCTTTGGACCAACCCTCTTTGGTTACAGTTTTGACCTTTTCCACTCTTGGGTACCAGCTGTAGCTGCCCTCTTACTCGTCGATATCCTGATGACTGTGGCCCTCTTTACAGTCGACAGAGCCGATAAAATCTTTTAATTTTTCTAAAAACTATCACAACTATAAATAATGCAAAGCTAGACAGAGTCTGGCTTTTTTGGTGCTTATACCAACAAAAAGTACTATCCATCTGTTAGTAGAAAGATGACATTTTTGATATAATAAAATGTATAGACACTAATTGTCATACTAAAAATAAATTAGTTTCTAATATAGCTACTATTTTAAACGAGGTACGTAGAATGGATGAACAAAAATACAATTTGGAGCAAAGTTTAACAGAGTTAGATAAGCTCTTTGACTTATCGGCAAAGGATACAGATAAGACTGCCTGTGAAGCTCTAGCAGAAAAAGCAAGAATAATTTACGAGCAATACCCTGAATCAGAAGACATTGCGGTGCGGTATGCTAAGACTTTGTTTTATTTATCAACCAAACAGATTGTGTTGAAGGAACTGGAGACTACTGCTAAAAAATTAGAGAAATTGCAACAAAAATTCCCTGAATCGAATGATATAGCGGAAGCATTAGCTGGGACTTTGCTCCTTTTATCATTCGAGCAGACTGTATTGAGGGAACTAGAGACTACTGCTGAAAAATTAGAGAAATTGCAGCAAAAATTCCCTAAATCGAATGATATAGCTTTGCACTATGCTAGGTTTTTGTTCATTTTATCAGACAAGCAGACTGTATTAAAAGAACTCGAAGCTACTGTCGAGAAATTACAAGGATTACAGCAAAAATTTCCTGAATCGCATGATATAGCAGAAGCATTTGCTAAGACTTTGCTCCTTTTATCAATCAAGCAGACTGTGTTGAAGGAACTAGAGTTTACTGCTGAAAAATTAGAGAAATTGCAGCAAAAATTCCCTGAATCGCATGATATAGCAGAAGCATTTGCTAAGACTTTGCTCCTTTTATCAATCAAGCAGACTGTGTTGAAGGAACTAGAGACTACTGCTGAAAAATTAGAGAAATTGCAGCAAAAATTCCCTGAATCGCATGATATAGCAGGAGCATTTGCTAGGACTTTGCTCCTTTTATCGTTCGAGCAGACCGTATTGAACGAACTGGAGACTACTGCTGAGAAATTACAGGAATTGCAGCAAAAATTTCTTGAGTCACCTGTCATAGCTTTGCAGTATGCTAGATTTTCGTTTGTTTTATTAATCAAGCAGACCGAGTTAAAGAAAATCGAGGATACTGTCGAGAAATTAGAAAAATTGCAGCAAAAATTTCCAAAATCCGAAGAAATTGCTTTTATATATAGTATACTATTAGCAAGCTTATTTAATCATCAAACGGAGTTAGATGAACGTCTTCAAACAACAAAAATAATTAAAAAACTCTATGAACAGTTCTCAAAATTTATGTTACAAAATTTTGATGATCTATTTTTTCGTGATGATAATGTTTGTTATAGAGAGGAGTACAAGCTATTCAATTTTATTCTAAAAGAAGGTCTTTTAAAGAATACTAAATATGCTATTTTACAAACATGGGCAGAGCGTTATAAAGAAAACTCGAGTGAAATAAAGAACTTGCTATCAATTTATCAACTTGTTCAAAAAATTAAGTATCAACTGGGACTAAAAGACGAAGATAAAAATCAGATGCTTAAATTCGGCCACTACACCAAGGGAAGCACTCTCCAAATTATGTTAAATCAAGAGGGGAATGATAAGAAGGATTTTTCAGTATCTGGAAAAACTCGCTTATATAATGCTAATTATATGAATGATCCTGAAGAAGGAATCGTCATAGAACAGATATTGGGCTTAGATAGACGAGATGTTTTGGAACCAAGCTCATGGTTTTTAATGAGTTTTACAAACAAAACGGATGATTTGGCCATGTGGTCCCAGTATGGTGATGATGCTAAAGGTGTTTGTCTGGTACTTCGAGAAGATGATTTTTCTAGATTTACTTCCTTCAATGATGTTTCTTGGCGTCAAGAAAAAAACTTTTTAGAATTCTCTGATAAGATGTATTTACTGAAATCTGAATTAAATAGTGGTTTTGAAAAATCTATCTTTCGGAGTGAAAGTGAAAATTCGGTCGATACTGTTAATGATGAGGGAACTGAACCGAATTCTGTAGAAAAAGATAGTGATTCAAAAGGGAATAGTGATTATCTCTACCGAATTGCCTATGTTAAGCATACAGAGGAAAATTTAAAACTAGAACGAACTGAACTATTTGAGAAGTCGGAAATAGAAGAATTAGAAAAATTGTTGAATAGTTTAAAAGAAAAACTAGATATCGGTTCAAAAATCACGGAGAAGAATTATCAAGATGCCATCTCTGAATGTATCGAAGAAATTCGCTACTTATTTAAATCTGTCGATTACAAATATGAAAACGAACTTCGTATCTTACGCTATGCTAATCTAGACCCAAGTAATAAGGAAATCAAAATTGACAAATCCTCTGGAGTAGGTAAACTTTATATAGAACGAAAAAATTCAATTCAAATCGGTGAAGTCATTTTCGGTCCCAAGTTTCCGAATCCTGAGTATGTAACTCCTTTACTAAAACTATTGGATGAAAATATTGATTATAAAAAATCTACGATAAAATTTAGATAAAGACGGATAAAATCCTTTAAACTTCTAGTTTTTCCTAGAAGTTTTTTATATATAAAAATTTTACACATTTCTCTTGACAGGGCTTTCTTTTAGATGTACAATGTATGTGTAGAAAAATTATATATAAAAATCTTACACATTAGAAAAGGAGGTTCCCCATGTACTTTCCAACATCCTCTGCCTTGATTGAATTTCTCATCTTGGCTGTACTGGAGCAGGATGATTCTTATGGTTATGAGATTAGCCAAACCATTAAGCTGATCGCTAATATCAAAGAATCTACACTCTATCCCATTCTCAAAAAATTGGAGGGCAATAGCTTTCTGACAACCTATTCTAGAGAGTTCCAAGGTCGCATGCGCAAATACTACTCCTTGACAAATGGTGGTATAGAACAGCTCGTGACCCTAAAAGATGAATGGGCACTTTATACAGACACCATCAATGGCATCATAGAAGGGAGTATCCGCCATGACAAGAACTGAATACCTGACTCAGCTAGAACTCTATCTCAAAAAACTGCCTCAGGCTGACCAAATTGAAGCCATGGACTATTTCAGGGAACTCTTTGACGATGCTGGAGTCGAAGGAGAAGAAGAACTCATCGCTAGCTTGGGAACTCCCAAAGAAGCGGCCCACGAAGTTCTCTCCAATCTTCTCGATAAAAAAATCAATGAAGCACCCGCTCAAAAGAATAACCGACAAATTTTGCATATCGCCTTGTTAGCTCTCCTTGCAGCACCCATCGGCATTCCTCTGGGAATCGCCATCCTCGTGGCTCTGTTCGGAATCCTTGTGGCTGCTTTGACTGTCATTCTGGCTTTCTTTGCAGTTTCCATACTAGGTATCATCGGCGGATTCCTATTTTTAGTTGAAAGTTTTACTGTCTTAGCCCAAGCTAAATCAGCCTTTATCTTGATTTTCGGTTCTGGTTTACTGGCCATCGGTGCTTCGTCTCTGGTCTTACTAGGCATTTCCTATGTAGCTCGCTTCTTCGGTATACTCATTGTTCGCCTGGTGCAATTTGTTCTCAAAAAAGGAAAGAGAGGTGACCAGCATGCGTAAATGGACAAAAGGATTTCTCATTTTTGGTGTGGTGACTACCGTTATCGGCTTTATCCTGCTCTTTGTAGGCATCCAATCTGACGGGATCAAGAGTCTGCTTGCCATGTCTAAGGAGCCTGTCTATGATAGTCGTATGGAAGAGCTGACCTTTGGCAAGGAAGTCGAAAACCTAGATATCACGCTCCACCAACACGCACTGACCATCACAGACTCTTTCGATGATCAAATCCACATTTCTTATCATCCATCTCTTTCTGCTCACCATGATCTTGTCACAAATCAAAACGACAAAACTCTAAGCCTCACTGATAAGAAACTGTCTGAAACTCCATTTCTCTCTTCTGGAATTGGCGGGATTCTCCATATCGCAAGTAGCTACTCTAGTCGTTTTGATGAAGTTATTCTCCAATTGCCAAAAGGAAGAAGCCTAAAAGGAATCAACATCTCAGCCAATCGCAGACAAACCACCATCATAAATGCTAGCCTTGAAAATGCGACCCTCAATACAAACAGCTATCTCCTCCGAATTGAAGGAAGTCGTATCAAAAACAGTAAACTCACAACCCCTAATATCGTCAATATCTTTGATACAGACCTTACAGATAGTCAGCTAGAGTCAACAAAGAATCACTTCCACGCTGAGAATATCCAAGTTCACGGCAAGGTAGAATTAACTTCTAAAGACCATCTCTCAATCACTCTGACGCAAAAAGAAAGCCAACGAATTAACTGGGACATCTCAAGTAACTATGGTTCTATCTTCCAATTCACAAGAGAAGAGCCTAAATCAAGAGGTACGGAATTAAGCAACCCTTACAAATCTGAAAAAACCGAAGCCAAGGATCAACTCATTGCTAGAGCTGATAATGATATTGAACTAATATCCATACCAAACAGACGTTGACAAAAGCGCTTACATCTGCTACTATGGAAGCATATTTATCTAACTAAAAAGGAGGTTCTACCATGAAACAAGAATGGTTTGAAAGTAATGATTTTGTAAAAACAACAAGCAAGAACAAACCTGATGAACAGGCCCAAGATGTTGCAGACAAGGCTGAAGAAACGATAGCCGATCTCGATACGCCAATTGAAAAAAATACTCAAGTAGAGGAGGAAGTCTCTCAAGCTGAGGTCGAACTGGAAAGCCAGCAAAAAGAGACAATTGAAACGCCTGAAGACAGTGAATCGAGAACAGAAATAGAAGAAAAGAAAGCATTAGATTCTACTGAAGAAGAGCAAGATCTTTCTAAAGAAACAGAAAAAGTCACTATAGCTGAAGAGAGTCAAGAAGCACTTCCTCAGCAAAAACCAACCACGAAAGAGCCCCTTCTTATCAGTCAATCCTTAGAAAGTCCCTATATCCCCGACCAAGCTCCAAAATCTACGGATAGATGGAAAGAGCAAGCGCTTGATTTTTGGTCTTGGCTAGTGGAAGCAATCAAATCTCCTACAAGCAGTCTTGAAACAAGTAGCACACACAGTTACACAGCCTTTCTTTTGCTCATTCTGTTTTCTGCATCTTCCTTTTTCTTTAGTATCTACCACATCAAACATGCTTACTATGGACATATAGCAACTATGCATAATCACTTCCCTGAACAATTTGCTTCATTAAATCTCTTTTCGATTATCTCTATCCTAGTAGCAACAACACTCTTCTTCTTTTCATTCCTCTTGGGTAGTTTCGTCGTGAGACGATTTATCTACCAAGAAAAGGACTGGACGCTAGAAAAGGTTCTCCAACAATATAGTCAACTATTAGCAATTCCAATCTTCCTCACTACTATTGCTAGTTTCTTTGCCTTCTTTGACAGCCTACGATTTACAGCCCTTTTGTGTGTGATTAGCATTGGAATCATTCTGCTTGCCAGTCTCCATATCATTACAAGACCAAGTCAATCAAGTGAAACCGACTCCTTTTATCAGTTATTCTTGTCTGTCCTTGTGAACGGAGTCATTATCCTCCTCTTCTTTGTAGCTGAAGTGGCACTGATTGGAGATTATCTTCGTATCTTGGCCTTTCTTTAAACTTCATACTCTTCGAAAATCAAATTCAAACCACGTCAGCCTCGCCTTACCGTATGTATGGTTACTGACTTCGTCAGTTTCATCTACAACCTCAAAACAGTGTTTTGAGCAGCCTGCGGCTAGCTTCCTAGTTTGCTCTTTGATTTTCATTGAGTAGCAATCCTGTCTTTCATGGCAGGATTTTTCTATGCCAAAAAAGCAAGTCGATTGACCTGCTTCTGCTTTACTTTTCTTGTGCTAATATTTTAAAATCTTGTCCTAGGATGGGTTGCACTTCTAATTGATTGGCATCTAGTTGGTGGTAAGATGCTGATGGTAATGACTCTAGGAATTTTGCATAGTCCAAGCGGGCAATGGCTTCATAGTCTTCTGGTTTAGAGCCATCTCCTGTGATTTGAACCAAGTCAATCTCCCACTGCACTTCCTTATCCACCAATTGCTCAATGTAGGCAGCAGGAACAAATGGTTCTCTCGGTAAAACGGTCTTGACCCCTTGAGCCAGATGGTAGACACCGTGCACTTGGTCTTCTCCATCCTGATAGAAGGAAACTCTTGCAAAGTAAGCATCTGTCTCTTGAACTGCACGTACACGCGCTTCAAACTGAGCCAAGCCATCTTCCCCTAAAAAGCTTTTCAAGTCCTCATGACTAAAGAAAACAGGATTAAAAATTCCTTGGCAAATCGTAAAACGGGCTGCATTATCTGCCAGATGGGCTTGAATACTTGCTTGGAAATAAGCTTCAAAATCAAAACCATCTAGTCCTTCAATCTCAGTTCCTGTATAAGCAAGTAGGGCTTCTAAAAATGCTTTGATAATCTGCCAGTCTGTCTTCGTTAGTAGGTCAGGAAGATCGACACGGTAAGCCTTTTGACCATCAGCATAACTAACTTTAAAGAGAAATTGTGATTGCCCCACTATCGCACACTCAATATACTCGAGACGATTAAGAGGCTGACGGAGATAGACAGCATCATAGCTATGTGACTCCAAACCATCTACCAAGGCCAAGATCGACTTGGCAGTCAAAATCTCTTGTTCTCCTAAAATGCTCTGTTTATTTGGAATAAAAAATGTTTTCGTCATAACTGGACTCCTTTGAAATCGTTTACATATAGTATACCCTATTTTCCTGAAAGATACAGAAACAAACTTTAGATTTTTGAGTAAAAAGCATAGAAAAACAGCCCCTAAGGACTGTTTAATCTTATACTGTAGCTGCTTGATCCAAACTTTCACCAATAGCGGCTAGGCGCTCGACAACTTCAGCTTGTGTCAATTCATGTTCTGAAACATAGCGGTTACGTGGGTGAACACGGCACTCGTGTGAGCATCCACGAAGGTACTTGTCTTCATTTTCTTCTGATGTCAAGATACGACGGTTACAGAAGGGATTTCCACAGTTGACATAACGTTCACATGGTGTTCCATCAAACCAGTCTTTCCCTACGATAGTTGGGTTGACATGGTTAACATCTACGGCAATACGCTCGTCAAAGACGTACATTTTCCCATCCCAAAGTTCACCTTGGACTTCTGGGTCTTTACCGTAAGTTGCGATTCCTCCGTGCAATTGGCCGACATCTTTGTAGCCTTCACGGACCATCCAGCCTGAGAATTTCTCACAGCGAACGCCACCTGTACAGTAAACCACGACACGTTTGTCCATGAATTTTTCCTTGTTGTCACGGACCCATTGTGGCAACTCACGGAAGTTGCGGATGTCTGGGCGGATAGCTCCACGGAAGTGTCCTAGGTCGTACTCATAATCGTTACGTGTGTCAAGGACAACGGTATCTTCGTCAAGAAGAGCTTCTTTGAACTCTTTTGGAGACAAGTAAGCACCTGTTGTTTCAAGTGGGTTGATGTCGTTGTCAAAGTCGTTGTCTTCCAAACCAAGGTGGACAATCTCTTTCTTGTAGCGAACAAACATCTTCTTGAAGGCTTGTTCACTTTCTTCGTCAATCTTGAACCAGAGGTCTTCCATACCTGGGAGGCTGTGAACGTAGTCCATGTATTTTTGAGTTGTTTCATAATCACCTGAAACTGTTCCGTTAATTCCCTCGTCAGCGACTAGGATACGACCTTTAAGGCCAATTGATTTACAGAAAGCCAAGTGGTCTGCAGCAAATTGCTCTGCATTTTCAATTGGAGTGTAAAGGTAGTAAAGTAAGACACGAATATCTTTTGCCATAAGATTTGTTCTCTTTTCTATTCTTAAATTTTCAGAATTTTTCATCTAACTATACTAGTATACCTGCTTGAGAAAACGAATGCAATTTATTTGACTGGAAATTGTAGAAAGATGCTTATCCCTGCACTTCATCAGTAACCATAGCGAATTGCAGATAGTTCTCTCAATTTTTTGATCTGCCTAGCTTGACTTTCTGACAAACTTAGCTTGTTATCAATCAATACGCGCGCAAGGTCAACGTTCATTTGACTCAAAATAAATGGAGTAGAAGTCCCATCGTTCTTTAATCTTCTTTTATAAATCACTAACTGATTTTTCAGGGGAGCAAGTTGAGGCGCAGCCTTTATATCTTCCAATAGATAATCAACGACCGTCATGGCTTCACTACGTCTTTCGCTTCCTCCGGCAAACCATTTTAATGGTGTCATACTCATTTTCCTCCTGAAATATTTGAAAAACTATCATTCCTAGCTCTCATGCTAGTATTTTACCCAAACACCCTATGTAAAAAAGTCAGCAAAAATGGTAATGTTGCGAAAATATTATTGATCACATGCACCGCATAGGATGGATAAATGCTCTTGGTATAGCGGGTCAAACTAGCAAAGATGATGCCAGATGTTGCAAAGACGAAGATATCTAACAAACTAGGCAGGCTTGAAAAATGAGGAAGAGCAAATAAAATTGACGGAAGAAGCAAATCAAGGCCAAATCTCGAATGCTTAAAAAAGGCGTGTTGCAGTAATCCTCTATAGATTAGCTCTTCCATAAGTGGAGTCAGAAAGAACAAAGTTATATAGATACCTAGCTCAGCAAAGTTGGTCCCACTATAACCGATCAATACAGCCCAACCTTCAGCAGTTGACTGAACATGTTTAGCTGTCTGAACGTTAAAAGAGATCTGGAGCACTACAACTAGTACTGTCAAAATCGAATACCAAAGCCATTTTTTTCTCGGAATGCGAAAAAGATAGCCGTGCCCTGTCTTAACCAGAATCCAAATCATGACTCCACTAAATAGCAAACTCAAGAGATTTTGAATCCAGACGAAATTGCCAATCTGGGAAGAAAATTGCCAATAATTTTGAACAATAAGCGTCAGCTGAGAAAGACCAAATACGAAAAATAAGTAAGAGAAAACTGCACTTATTTTGAATAAAAGTTGATACTTCTTCATATGAACTCTCCTTTGTAAACTCGAGACATCTCTAATATAAGCTATATTTTCCTAAATCCTTACTCCAAATCCTAAATAGTACTTGAGATTTCCTGAATGGTTAAATAGCGACAAGAAAAACATATATATCTATGCTCGTGTTTCAAAAAATCACTGCCTCCCCCAGATAATCCTGAGGAAAACAGTGATACAGTTTTTAGGAATTAGGAATGAATACACGAAATCAATTGATCTTATGATTTTTTGTTTTTCAAGAATTCATCGTATTGTTTTTGCATTTCGTTCAATACTTTATCGTAGGCACCTTCAGATTTCAATTTTTCCATCAATTCTGGAATAGCTTTATCTGGGTCTACAGTACCAGTGTTGATAGCTGTATCGAATTGTTGCATTGTGTTAGAGATTGCTGAGATTTCAGATTTCACATTGTCAGTGTTAAAGATGAATCCAAGTGCTGGAGATTCTTTAGCTTCAGCCAACTGTTTCTTAGAATCTTCGATTTGTTGGTCTGTAACGTTTTCGTTGATGTAAAGGATCCAGTTGTTACCAGTGTTCCATCCACCCATGTGAGTGTTTCCTTTGTAGCCATCAAGGACTTTAACACGGTTTTCTTTACCTGGAATTTTTTCCCAGTTCTTGCCTTCTGGACCATAAACAAGACCATTCAAGAGTTCTGGGTTAGTGTTCAAGAGGTTCAACACTTCCATTGATTTTTCTTTGTTCTTAGAGTTGTTTGAGATAACAAAGTTAGCAACTTGTGTTGTTTGGTTTTTCTTGATGAAGTTAGTGATTGGTTTGATTTGGATATCTTTGTTCGCAACACGTGAAAGCAAGCTGTTACCGTAGTCAGCTGGTCCTACTGTTTCTTCACGAACGAACCAAGTATCTTGTTGAAGGTCAAATGAAGTATCGCTTGTTGCTACGTCTTTTGGAATGTATCCAGCTTCATAGAATTTGTGAAGAGTCTTCAAGTGTTCTTTAAAGCGAGGCACTTCGTAACGGTTTACGATCTTAGTAGTGTCCCCTTCAAGGTCGATAACGAATGGAAGTCCGTTTGGAACTGGGTAGTCAAAGTTATCAGATGGGATGAAGTTCTTAGTAACCGCAAATGGCACTACATCTGGAGCTTTTTCTTTGATTTGTTTCAAGACTGGTTCAAGTGTTTCATATGAAGTGACACCTGAAATATCGATACCGTATTTAGCAAGAAGAGTTCCGTTGAAAGCGAAGTTTTGAGATGATGCAACGTTGGCTGCAACTGGAACTGCGTAAATTTTACCGTTAATGCTGTTACCTTTGATGTAAGCTGGGTCAAGTGCTTTATAAAGCTCTGCCCCTTCTTTCTTATACAAGTCAGTCAAGTCAGCATAGGCACCTTTTTGAGCATTTACAACATAGTTAGATGCAAAGGCGATATCGTAGTTTTCACCAGATGATGTGATAACTGACATTTTCTTATCATAGTCACCCCATCCAAGATATTGGATATCCAATTTAGCACCAACTTTTTCACCGATGATTTTGTTAGCATTTTCTAGCAATTCATCTAAGTTATCTGGTTTGTCACCGATTTGGTACATTTTGATAACAGTTTTTTCACCTGAAGCTGAGTCAGCAGCTTTTTTACTGTTACCTGAAAGGTTTCCACAAGCAGCGAGACCAGCAGCCAAAGCGACTACGCTAGCAGATGCAAAAGCATATTTTTTCCAGTTTTTCATGACAAAAACTCCTTTTTTTATTTTTAAACTTATAAACAATATAATGATCTTAACTTCACGCAAGGGAAGTTTGGAAATGAGAAATGATTTTTCTCGACAAGTACTATTCTTTCACACCACCGATAGTCAAACCTTTTACAAAGTAGCGTTGGAAGAATGGATACAAAATCGCGATTGGAAGGGTTGCGACCACAACCATGGCCATACGACCTGTTTCTTTTGGAAGAGCAACTCCCAGTTGACCAGATAGGCCGACTGCTTTGGCGATGTAATCCATATTTTGTTGGATTTGCATGAGCAAATATTGCAATGGATACAAGTTGTCACTCTTGATGTAAAGAAGGGCATTGAACCAGTCATTCCAGAAACCAAGAGCTGTCAAGAGCGTGATGGTTGCAATACCTGGTAGTGACAATGGCAAACAGATTTGGAAGAAGATCCGGGCCTCACTAGCACCATCAATACGAGCGGATTCTAGAATAGCTTCTGGAATGGTCTTCTTGAAGAAGGAACGCATCAAGATGATGTTAAATGGTGAGAGAAGCATTGGAACAATCAAAGCCCAAACTGTATCACCAAGTTGAAGTAAACGAGTTACCACGATATAGCCCGGTACCAAACCAGCGTTGAACAACATACTAAGAAGGGCAAAAATCGTAAAGAATCTGCGATACTTAAAGGTTGTCCGTGAAATAGCGTAGGCATAAGTTGTTGTGATAAAAACGTTTGTGATAGTCCCCACCACTGTTACAAAGACTGAGATGAAGAGGGCTTGGAGGATTTTATCCTTAAACTGTGCCAAAAACTCAAAACCGTCTAAGCCAAATTGAGATGGGAAGAAGCTATATCCATTTTGGAGGATACTCTTTTCATCTGTCACCGAAATAACGATAACGAATACAAAGGGTAGGATACAAGAGAGGGCAACCAAACCAGAAATGGTACTAAAGAAGATATCTGCTTTCTTACTGAAGGAGTGAATGCCGACATTATCAATTTTTTCTTTTTTAATTTTCTTTTCTGCCATATTCTCCTCCTTTCTAGAACAAGGCTGAGTTTGGATCAACTCGTCTTGCAAGTAAGTTTGATAGGATAACCAGAATCAAGCCGACTACTGATTGGTAGAGACCTGCTGCTGAAGCCATCCCGATATCCGCTGTCTGAGTCAAACCATTATAAACATATACGTCCAAGACGTTGGTTACGTTATAAAGCTGACCAGCATTGTGGGGAATTTGGTAGAAAAGACCAAAGTCTGCACGGAAGATATTTCCGACTGCAAGGATGGTCAATACGGTTACCAATGGTGTCAACTGCGGAATAGTTACATTGCGAATTCGTTGCCATTTGCTAGCCCCGTCTACTGTTGCTGCTTCGTAGTAGGTTGGATCAATTCCCATGATTGTCGCATAGTACATGACACTGCTATATCCAAAGCCTTTCCAAATACCTAGGAAAAGGAGAAGGTATGGCCAGATGCCCAAATCAGCGTAGAAATTGATTTCCTTCATTCCGATAGACTCTAGGAAATGATTGAAGACCCCTTTATCAATATTTAGGAAGGCATCTGTAAAGAAACTGATGATAACCCAAGACAAGAAGTAAGGGAACAACATGGAAGTTTGGAAGATCTTAACCATTCTCTTAGAACGGAGTTCACTGAGGATGATGGCAATCCCTACTGATACAATCAAGCCAATAAAGATAAAGCCGAGATTGTAGAGTACAGTATTTCGTGTGATAATAAAGGCGTCTTTTGAACTAAACAAGAATCTGAAATTATCGAGTCCGACCCATTTACTATTCACGATACTATCTATAAATCCATTACTGGTCATGTGGTAGTCTTTAAAGGCAACCACGTTTCCAAATACTGGAATGTAGAAGAATAGAATCAACCAGAGTGCCCCTGGCAAAACCATTAAGAGAAAGATCCAGTTGTCTCTCAAGGTTTTTGAAAACTTATTCATAATTTCCTCCCTTTTTTATTTTGATATCCATCTAAAAATTCCTTTTTAGATTTTTGATAACGATTACATTATTAGTATACTCCTATTTGAAGGTTAGGTTAAACTACTAATTATAGAAAAAACTCCACAAATTATTTTATGTGGAGTACTTTTTTAAGAAAGGGATGTTTCACGAGAAACACTCTTCATAAGACACAATGTTCTTGTTTTAGGTCGTGTAGATGGTTGAAGCTGTCGCAATAGTATGCCACTGGTTGGCTGTTGTGGCTGCGAAGTCCTTGTCTGCGTAGAAGTCTGTAAATGGTAAGATTTCCACTTCTAGCTCGTCGATGCGGTCAATCTGACCAGCCAGATAAGCCTCGATACGGCTTTCTGCTCGCTTAATGCGTTGCAAGAGTCCGCCCATGCGGATATCGACCGTATCCAAGCCAAAGACCTTGTTTTCTTTCAGCCATTGGTAGCTAAAGAGGGCATGGAAGTCTTCAATTTGGCTTCTGAGTTCTGGTAATTCTTGTCTGGCGATTTCTTGCAGGCTTTCTTTATCATCCGCTTGATAAGCCTGACGAATGCGCCGTCCCACATCGACTTTGCTACTTAAAATGGAATTCAACTGGGCCTGAGTTTCAAAGAGGTAGGCATAGTTGCCAGCTTTTTCTTTAATGCCAGCAAGCGTCTCAGCAGACTGAGCGAAGTGGGGCTTGTCTTGTTCAGGTGTCATGTGTCGGTCAAGGATCGGACAGAGAACATCCTGATAAAAGACATAGCGGTTGGGATTGATGCCACTGAGATTGTTCGGCAAGTCTGGCAAGAGGTTGGCTAGGTCAATCTGCATAAAGTCCTCAACTGATAGGCCTGTATTGGTCTTGAAGCGAGCAGACAAACGGTCTAGGTTATTGCGGTAGCTGAGTTCTGCCCAGATTTGCAAGCTTGGTAAGATAGAGAACTGGGCTGTTTCCCCACCATTGTCCCCCCAACCTGTCACGATAACTTCTTTGATGTCATTGGCACGACAGGCTTTATTGGCTTCAAGAGCGATGAGACGGCTGAAATGGTTGTTAGGTGTGAAACCAATCCACTTCCAAGCTCCCCCTGCAAAGGCAAGGTCGTGGCTAATCTTGTGGTGATTGCGGAAATTACGATTGTACTTTTCTTCGCTATCCTGGTAATAATCCCAGTAAACCAAGGTCACACGGTCTTTGAGACGGTCTAGGTAGACTCGCGTTTCCTCTGGAATTTCCACGTCACGGTCGTACTGACCATCTGCTGACATAAGTTTAAAGAACATATCGCTCCACATCTGGCAGTGGAAACCATATTTGTCAGCAATATCCAGTACGCGCTCCAAGTGTTGGCACATGAGGAGACTACGATCCACAACACCGTTCAGAATCAAGTAGCGTCCCAAACCAACCAAGTGGGCTTCGTCCATCCCAATATTGACCTTGCGAGTCTTCAGTTTAGATAGAGTAGCAAACATGCCATCAATCAGATTATAAACCTTTTCTTCGCCGATAAGGAGAATGTCCTCTACATCACGGAGCTCCTGCACTTCCTTGACACCCCATTTAACAAAGGCTGACAAGTGGGCCAAGGTCTGAATACAAGGAACAAAAGTCATGTCAAACTGTTGGGCGTAGGCTTCGATTTCCTGCAACTCCTTAGCCGAATAAGCCCCGCGGAAATAACCAAAGTAAGGTTGTCCCTCAATCTGGTAGGTGTCTTCCATGTAGAGCTCAAAGGTTGAGTAGCCCATGAGAGCCAAGACCTCAATCATGTGCTTGGCAGAAGCCACATTCAGCACCGCATTTCGAGAACAGTCAGCCATGTAGGCTAAATCTTCATAAGCCGCCTGCTCCTCAATCTCTATTTTGTCAGCTTCTACTAGAGCCGTTGCCAACAAGGACAAGGCACGATAGAGTTGGTGAGGTTTGCGGTAGGTCAATTGATAGTGACCATCCTCACCCTTGATAGAGATAGAGGCTTGGTCAGACTGAGCGACAGATACTTCCACATCTGGTAAAGAGATGTGCTTTGTCAGCAAGTCTATAGCTGTAGTTTGCTTGGAACTAAGTCCTGTAAATCTTACCATTGATTTTCCTCCTGTAGCCAGTTGACAAGGGCACCGTAGAGATTGGCATCTGCATGATAGGTGCAGGCTTGGATGACAGGTGCGACCGTGTATTCTTCGTAGGTCTCTACAAAGTTATCAACAGCCTTCTTGACACCTTGGATAAAATCTGGATTTTGACTGATAGAGCCTCCCAGACTGATGACATCTGGGTCGATGAGATATTGGATATTGAGCAAGCCTTGCGCCAGATTGCGGTTCATGCGCTCAATGGCTTCTTGGCAAAGAGCATTGCCAGCTGCGGCCTCTTGGTAAATCTTGCGACCGTCCCAATCAGTCTGACCAGACTTTTCAATCACGTATCGTACCATATTCCCAGTTGACGCTAGTTGCGACCAGTTGTTGAGTTTTTCAGCAGGGGCAAGGGTTGTCATGTAGCCAAATTCTCCACCCAAGCCGTGGCGACCTCGGTGAAGTCTGCCATTGATAATCATGGCTCCGCCAATCCCTGTCCCAATCACGACACAGGCTGCATTTTCAAGCTCTGGATGAGCTAGCAGTTCACTAAGTCCAACACAGTTGGCATCATTTTCTAGATGGACAGGAATCTGATAAGAGCTAAGCGCCTCATACCAAGAAAAGCCGTGGATATAAGGGACAGCACTGAAGCCATCAATCACACCTGTTTCTTGATTGACCGCACCTGGAACGCTCATAGCAATCCCGCTGTAATCCTGTTCTGACAATCGCTGGTCTAGCCAAGCTAGTAAATCTTCCAAACTTTCTGGCGTTGGAATGCTTGTCTTATCCAGTATTTTCCCATCAGGAGTCAGACTGGCAAACTTAATTCCAGTCCCTCCGATATCAATCGTTGCAATGGTCATTGTTTTTACCATAAAAAGGGGCGAATCAGCAGTTAGTCCTTACTTTTTCGCCCCTCCTTTCTTTTTATGTTTACTTTTTGAAATTAAATTTCTTCTTTTTTGAGGAATTCTGTACGAATCTCTTGTGGTGAAATGAGTCCTCTATGAACTGGGTATGGTCGTTCAAGTAGGTCAAGGAAGAGATGTTGACTTTCCGGTACACGTACATTTTCACTACACATATTGTAATAACGAAGAACATAGCCTTCTTCATTTTCAGCTACCTTAAAGGCTGTTGGGCAGATTTGCGGTATGCTGAGAACAGAATGGCTCAAGAGGCTACCAGTCGCAGCCACGCTTCCTTCTTGTCTAGCAAGCTGAAGGCTGGTAAACGGTGTCTGCAAGGCTTTAGCACGACGATAGGCTGAAAAGCGTTCTTGGGCTTGGTGGCATTCAAGCGCAAACTCGACTTCAAACTCACGCAAGCATTGTGCTTCTGGTGTTGGGAAGTAACCCCAGTCACCTAGCTCACCTGATGCACGCAAAATAGTCACTGCAATGGTGTCGTCTCCAAGGATTTCGTATTCATTCAATCCCTTGTTGGATACAGTTACACCCTTTTCATCGTCATACAGACTGACAAAGGCTTGTTGGTGTTGAGGATTTTCAGGATTTTCCCATGAAGCAGCTGGTTTGTTTGGTCGTGTCACCACCTCATAGATGCTTTCAGAATCATTGCTTGGACGCGTGTTATGAGTCTTGACCAAGAGACGTATACGGTGGTCTTTGGCAGTGTTAGTAAAGCGAGTCTTGCAACGGATTTGTGGATTATCAACGAAGACAGTCATCTCAGTTTCCAGAGGAATACTTGTTAACTCTTCTGAACGTCCAGCTTCACGCTTCATAAACTCGATGATGCCTTTTTGCTCTTCTTCTAGCTTTTCATCTGCACTGACAGGCACAGTCAATTCATGTTTGAGCAAAATCTTAGCGTAGCGAGCTGTGTTTTCCAAGACCTCGTAGCCCTTAAGCTCTGCATAGATTGGCTCTGTTCCTTTTGGTTGGAAATAGATATACTCGTTTCCGATGTCTCCACGGTCTTCGAAGCGGATAAAGTCTTCATAGGCTTCGTGAGTTGTCTTGTCATAAACTGTGATAGTGTCATCCACACTCACCGTTACAAATGGGGTATCAATCACTCCGTTTTGGTAAATACCGTCGCGGTGTTCTTGTTCTCCTTCCAGCAATTGGAAAGTTGTCCAAGAAAGCGGCGCTAGGTGAACTGGAATGGTCACGCGCACTTGTCGAGCGATACGAGCTTGGCGGAACTTGTCTTTTGGTAAATCGTACTCAAAATTAGCTCCGAGGTCTTCGATTTTAGCCTCTACAGGACGACCATCCAAATCCTCCACACGGTGGCTTGGCAAGGTAAGACCAGCCATCTTCTTGTAACCTTCTGTTGGGTGCAATTCCTTAAAATCACAAGTCGCCACATCAATCACTGTGCTGACAGTATCGACCTTATCATGCAAGCCTGTGTTAATGACAGTAAAGAGATAATCACTTTGAGCCTTAGCTGTAGCGATTTTACCCTTCCATTCGTTAAGAAGATTGCTCTTAACAAAGTTTCCGACTTGATGGACCTTGGCAAAACGTGTCTCCATCTCACGGTGAACTTCGTCCACGCTACAGCCACAGATACTATCATGCGGCGCATTTTGCAAAAGTGTTTTCCAAGCATAGGTCAACTGGTCCTTGTGGTTATGACCCCCAGTGATAATCGTCAAGGGTTCTACAACTTGCTCTAGGAGGTTGCTATTTTCTTGGAAGGCTTGTTTGAGATAAATACGAGATGAAGAAGTGTTGGCAAGTGTGTACCAGCCGTCTGTTTCCTGACTGGTCAACTCACCTGTAACCGTGGATAATTGCTCTGGTAGGGCACTTTCCACGGCTTGGACATATTCATCAAAAGAACTATGAACAAAGGTCACATCTGGGAAGAGTTCATTTGCCACACGAATGGCTTCACTCAAATTTTTCTGGACAGGCTGGTGGTCACAGCCGTTCATCATCAACCACTGGTTGGTCGAAGCGTAGTCACGCACGTCTGCCAGTTTTTGTTTCCAGAAGGTCAAGGCCTCGTCTTTATCAACTGGAATTTCATTCCCATTACTGTACCAGTTGGCAAAGAGGATACCGAGGACACGACTTCCGTCCGCACCCTGCCAGTACATTTCTGAAAACTGGGAAGTAAACTGCTCATCTTCGAGAACTTGGTTGTCAAATCCAATCGGTTTCACACCACGACCAAAGGCTGCCACGTGAATGCCTGATTTTTGAAGGATTTGAGGAGCTTGTCCCATATTTCCAAAAGTATCTGGGAAGTAACCAATCTGGGTTGATTTGCCCCATTTTGCAGCTTCTTGCTGACCAATCAAGGTATTGCGGACATTGGCTTCACTTGAAATCAAGTAGTCATCTTGCAAGATGTAAAAAGGACCAATTTTAAGTTTGCCTTCGTCGATGTAACGTTGGACTTTGTCGCGATTTTCAGGGCGAATCTCCAAGTAGTCATCCAGGACAATGGTTTGACCATCCAAGTGGAAGCTCTTGAACTCAGGGTCATTTTCAAAGAGATCAAAGAGATTGTCAAATAATTCCACCAACTGCATACGGTGGCTTTCAAAAGGCAAGTACCACTCACGGTCCCAGTGACTATGTGAGATAATATGTACGACAACATTTTCCATGAAGTAAAACCTCATTCTAAATTTAAATTTTTATTGTTAACGTTTTAAATGTAAATTTGTGATTCTTTCCAAGAATCAGTTGCGCTAAAGCGTGTTCCTTAGCGAATATCCAAGTAATCCAAGACCAACTCACAGAACATCATGTTAGCCCAAGAGAACCATTCACGTGAGTAGAGAGTTGGGTCGTCCACGTGGAAGCTTTCGTGCATGACTCCTGTACCACCATCGCAAGCAACCAGCTGGTCCAGCAAGAATTTCTTCTCTGCCTTATCTCTTGTTGTCAAGCCTTGGATAGAAAGGGCGATTGGCCAGATATAGCGATAGAAGGTATGAGAACTTCCGAGACCGCTAGCGTATTCTCCTTGGTAGAAGTATGAATTTTCAGGGCTCAGAATGGTACGACGAGTTGCTTGATAGACTTCGTCGTCAATATCGCAGTAGCCCAGATAAGGTGCAGCCAACAAACTTGGTACGTTTGGATCATCCATGATGCTGGCATTTCCTAGACCATCCACTTCAAAGGCATAAATCTTTTCGCCCTTGCTGTTGGTGGTATAAGCATAGTTTTCGATTCCTTCTTGGATTTCAGACTGGAGGGGCTTAGCATCAGCAATAATGCTCTCGCTATCAGCTAGATTCAATTCTGCAAAGATTTCTTGCACATAACCCAAGACTACTACAGCAAACATATTGGACGGAATCAAGTAACTATACTGACAGCAATCATCACTCGGACGAAAGGCTGACCAAGTCATACCTGTCACTGCAAAATCAGGGCCAAAGCCATCATTTACCAGCGTATCTTCCTTACGGTCCGTATCTCGGACAAAACGATAAGGAGAGTTCTTGTGGTCTTGTTCTACCGTCCACAGATGAAGAATTTCCTTAGTAGCTGCGACAAAAGTCTCATCAAACTGACTAGTCTCGCCAGTCTCTTTCCAGAGGAGATAAGCCAACTGCAAAGGATAGCAAAGCGAGTCCACCTCGTACTTACGTTCCCAAATCCAGCCATTAAGGTCGGTATGGTCTGTCTCGTGGTGCCCCTTCCAGTTTTCCTCAATGTTAAAAGAGTTGGCATATGGATCCTTGAGAATCAAGGTCATCTGACGTTTAACCAAACCTGCAATGGTCTGACGCAGGAGGTCATCTCTTTTAGCCACATGCAGGTAGGGTCTGAGTTGGGCTGTCGAATCCCGAAGCCACATGGCAGGAATATCCCCAGTCAAGACAAAAGTTGAACCATCTTCTAGAATTGCAACCGTATTGTCCAAGGTGTCTGTGTAGCAACGCTCGAAAACATCCACCCACTCTGGATGGTCCTTAGCCCGCTCTGCCACTTCATCTAGCCATTCTCTAACAATTTCTTTTGAATAAATCATCGTGCAGTATCCTCTTTCAAACAAGTTTCATTTTCAGTATATAGCTTTTGAGACAGAAAATACATACACAAATGATAGTCATTTTTCTACAAAATAGTTATCTTTGAAACTCCTTTTCTATAGGTTATATTTTTCTGATATAATGTAGAAAAACAGCTAAAGGAAAGACTATGAAACCACTACTTGAAACTATCGATACCCGATTTGGAACTGCCAGCAAGCATGCCTTTTCTCGGGGAAATACCCTGCCATACACAGGCGTGCCTTTTGGGATGAATTACTTTGTACCCCAGACCAGTGACCAGGAGGGCTCTTGGTTTTTCGATCCGCATCTGCCTATCTTTCAGGGGATTCGACTAACCCACCAACCAAGTCCTTGGATTGGGGACTACTCTTGGATCCTTCTGACACCTGTCACAGGTCAACTGGGTGGAGACAGCCTCTTTCACCGCCAGTCTTCCTATGATATCGAAAAAGCTTCTTTCCAACCTCATTATCTGAAAATTTTCTCCCTGCGCTATCAGATTGAAAGCCAGCTCACACCGACTTGCTATGGTGCTTCTATTCGTTTGGAACAAAAGCAAGGCAAAGCCCTCTCTCTATATCTTCACGCAGCAGATGAACTGACCGTGGAGCAAGTAGATAAGCGAATTCTTGCCCTGCGACAAGAAGGTAAAACTGAAACCAACAAAAATCCACTGATACTGTTCACTACCCTGCAAATGAATACGGATATCCTTGCTATCAACCAAGAAGGTGGAGACTGGCGAATTGACTTAGCAGATAGTCATGCTGAAATTCAGCTAGCGACTTCTTTCATCTCGCACTCTCAGGCTCTGCTTAATCTACCTCAAGAAGATTTTGATAACTGTAAAACAAATGCACAAGCGGACTGGGAAAATCTCCTCCATCGTTTTGATGTTATAAAGACAGGAGAGGCTGACCGGACCTTCTTTGATCACTGTCTCTACAGACTCTTCCTCTTTCCTCAGACTTTTTATGAGGTTGATGAATCAGGACAAGCCATCCACATAGATTTGGCTACTGGAACTGTCAAGCCTGGTGTCCTCTTCAGCAACAATGGCTTCTGGGACACCTTCCGCACCACCTTCCCCCTCTTTGCCCTTATCATACCAGAGCATTATCGTCTCTTTTTAGAAGGTTTTCTCAATAGCTACCGCGATACTGGTTTCCTTCCAAAATGGCTAGCTCCAGATGAACGGGGTATGATGCCTGGTACCCTGCTAGATGGCATTATCGCCGATAGCGCCTGCAAGGACATGGCCCCCGACCTAGAAGAAGAATTCCTCCAAGCCATGCTTGAAACAGCCAGCAAAGCCGACTCTCTCGGCATCAATGGTCGTCACGGACTAGCCCAATACCAAGAACTGGGCTACCTCTCTACCGACCACCACGAAAGTGTCAGTCACACCCTTGACTATGCCTATAGCGACTTTTGTATCGCCAGCTGTGCCAAAAAACTAGGGAAAATAAAAATCGCTGAAAACTACAAAGCTGCTTCACAAAATTACCGCCATCTATTTGATGCTGAGACAGGTTACATGCGAGCGCGTGATGGTCAAGGAAACTTCCGCCCTGACTTCTCTCCTTATAATTGGGGACGCGACTATGCCGAATGCTCTGCCATCCAAGCAACTTTAGGTGTCCTCCATGACATCCCAGACTTAATCCAACTTATGGGTGGAAAAGAAGCCTTCAGCAACTATCTTTTGAAAACCTGTCAAGATGCTCCCCTCTTTGAAACAACAGGCTATGGTTACGAGATTCACGAAATGAGCGAAATGGCTACTGCTCCTTTTGGGCAACTCGCCATTTCTAATCAACCGAGCTTCCACATTCCTTATCTATTCCGTTACAGCAACTACCCTGACTACACTGCCCTTCTTATCAAGACTCTCCGTCAGAAGGCCTTTCACTCAAGTTGGGAAGCCTATCCTGGCGATGAAGACAATGGTAGTCTCTCGGCCTGGTACATCTGGTCAGCTCTCGGATTTTATCCGACCTGTCCAGGAAAACCAAGCTATGATCTCGGAATCCCTCTCTTTAATCACCTCCGTATCTACCTAGCTAAAGAAAATAAATGGCTAGATATTCATACTGAGCAAAACCACAGCCACTTCAACTTTGTCAAAGAATGCCGACTGGACACAACTTTAGTATCAACTATTCAACACCAAGACCTCCTAAAAGCTGAGCAACTAACCTTTACACTTAGCTGGTTGCCAAGTCACTAGCTAGTAGACAAAAGAACCTTTGTATCGTGCAAAGGCTCTTTTATTTTATGAAACTTGTACTTGAAGTTGATCAACCAACTGTCCATCAACAGTCAAATTGAGATAGAAATCCAAGGTCTTATCAGCAGCAAAATACAGGGTTGGTAGATGCAAATCTTTTTTGCATTCCCCCACTTGAAATTGAAGGACTTGAATCTCGTCCTGATAGGCAACACCATGGACACCTGTCCCCGGTTGAATAGAAATCTTAGCCTCCAAAGGAATACTACTTTCGCTACGTTCAATCCTAAAATGAAGAGTCTCTCCCTTTGCTACAGCTAAACTTTTTTCTGCAAATGCTAGTCCCTGAACAGCTACTTTTTGTGATAACCTAGGAGTTTTATAGAGGGAAATCTTGGTCAATACAGGCATAGATTGCGCCTCGGTAATCATTACGCGCACCTTTTGCGCCTCTACTAGCGAACCTCGCAAGAGGCGCTTATGACCAATTGTAAAGCCCCTACCAAATTCCTGCCAGACACCATCCACCTCTACTTGTACATGAAAAGCAGCGATTCGTTGCCCTAGCTTCAAATCTTCTCTTAACTCAATTACATCAAAAGTTTTAGGTGACCCTAACTCAAGTTCTAACTGGATTGGCAAGCCTACGTCGCTTGCCCAAGAGCTGGTCTTAAGGCCATCTGTCAAGTGGTGACAGGCAAAGTCTGCGGAAAGAGCAGGACCAGATACCTTAGCTCCCAGAGCAAAATCTTCTTTATAGAGCTCATTGCGATAGGCCGCAAATTCATAGAGGCGTTCAATATCCTTTGCATCAAAGAGCCCATCTTGATCCGGCGGAATATTGAGCAAAAGTGGAGTTCCCCGACCCACCGAGTGAAAGTAGATTTCGACCAACTCCTCAAGAGACTTAGGATCCTGGTCCTCATGGTAAAACCAACCTGGCCGGATGGAAACATCTGCCTCTCCGATTGAAAAAATCGTGCCCGAGGGATCTCCGTGCTGAAGATAGTCCAGCTCTGCTTCTGTTCCTAGTTTGTCAGGATTCACCTTTTGCCATAGGGGATCACCTGCATACCCTCGTTCATTGCCAATCCAGCGGATACTAGTGCCTTCTGTTGAAAAAATCAAGCAATCTCCCTGCAGGTCACGAATGGTTTCAAACCATTTTTCAAATTCATAATTGACCTTTTGAGCGCCCTCTCCTCTGGCACCATCCATCCAGACCTCAGCGAATTTCCCTCCATTGCCATAGGCAGGATTTGATAAGATTTCCTTCAGCTGAGCCAGATAATAGGCATTGTAGTCCGCTTCTCGGTCCACATGATAGAGTGGGCTGTGGGCATCCCACGGTGACAGGTAGACCCCCATATCCATATCAAATTCTGTAGCAGCTTGGGATACTTCAAGGAGCAAGTCCCCCTCTCCACTCCTCCAAGGACTGCTCTTGACCGAATAATCTGTATGAGCCGTCGGATAGAGGACAAAGCCATCGTGGTGCTTAACCACCAAAATCAACTTTTTGAAGCCCGTTTCCTTGAGCACGCGAACCCACTCACGTGCGTCTAACTGTGTCGGGTTAAAGCGTTCAGGATCCTCCTGACCTGTCCCCCATTCCTGGTCATAAAAGGTATTGGGTCCAAAATGGATAAAGGCTGCTAGTTCATCCTCTAGATAAGCTAACTGGACCTGACTAGGCAAAGGTCCATGCGGTTTTATTTCTCTTACCATACTACTTCCTATCTACATTTTTCTTTACTTTTTTTGCATACACTTGCAATTCTGTTAACGCTAGTGGGTTTACCAAGTTTTCAAATCGAAGACGAACAGCATAAGTTTTCACCTTGTCAAATTCAAAACGAAACTCCTCATCCTTGTCGCTTGAAACTTTTCGGATAGCTGATACAGGGCGCCAATTCTTCTCTTGTTTGAGCAAGGAACCCTTATCCAAATGGTTGGGAGTCCGAGGCAAGCTAGGCTCATTCCCTACATAATAATCGATATGGGTAGGATCCACCGCCATGTAGTCTTGATTTTCAACATAATACAAGGTCAGGTTATCCACAAATCGCGGTTTTAAAATCCCTGCATCTCCAAAAAGAATGCCCACACTGGCTTGCTCTGACTTGACAATCCAAGTATTGGCTATCGATTTCTTCCGAGCAATGACCTTGTCATTGAGGTAGGAGGCTGGGTGATTCGGCTCTGAGTGGGAAGTAAAGACCAGAGGCAGATTGGACCCTGTCCATTGATTGGAAATGACTTCTCCATCTACACTGGCATCTGTCACATGAATGGTGACTGTTGCTGGCAACTCACAGCCCGCTACCCGCCCTGTGAGAACGCATTCTCCTACCTGAGCATAGATTTGAGGCTTGAGTTCGTCCCAAGTAACCTTGGCCGTATCTCGTCTGCCATCTGATAAGACTAGCTTGACTCGGTCTGGTAAGTGTGGGGCTTCCTTGACAAGCGTCCAAACCCTTTCAGGCTCAATAGCGCAAATCCCTTGGACACAAACCTGAGCAGAAGCCTTTAAATCCAGACCCTCTAGCTGACCAGATACCGTAAACTCATGAAAGCTTGCCAAATCTTCTTCCGAGATTGCTTCCCAAACAACCTTGACTCGTTTTGCACCCCCGAACTCATAGTCCGCCAAAACTGAAGATGGAAGCTGTGGATAAGTTCCCTTAGCTGTATACAAGCGAAGTGGTCGTACAGAAAGTGCCTGCCCTAGTGAGGTATTTTCTGCGACCTGCAAGTGCATTTGATTGGTCTTCCCTTGATAAAAGGTGCGAATAGCCAAGTCCCCTGCAGACAAGCAATGAAGTACTCCCTGCTTGATAATGGCGTGAGCACTACCACTCGTTTCCCAAATCACTTCACTATTCCCCACCTTGTTCACAGGGTTATCCACAGTTTGTGGATAAAGTCCAATGGCTGGGGAATCCCCTTCTTGTAATCCTGCCTGCTTGTCCACTCGAATCTCAAATAAGCTCTGATTTTTCACTGGCTGGCAAGCCAAAGCCTCTCCCACTAAGAGATCAAAACTTGCTGGCTCTAGTCCTCTGCCACTAGCCTTTACTCTCACTTGACCTACCTGCTCCAAGCTCTGAACCAAAAGTACACCTCTGCCATGAAAGGCTTTCCTCTTAAAACGACCATTTTTCTGAGCCTTGTAACGTTCACGACTGGCCTGCCTACCATTATCCACACCCACAATGCGAGCAGGGCCTTCAATTTCAAAATGAAGCTGATTGGAAGCACTCGGCACCCAATTTCCATCCTTGTCCAATACATCAAAATAGAGATAAAGGAGGTCTTGTCCATCTGGTTTAAGTTGTGTTTTTTCGGCATGAAGCCCAATCTTAGCAAGCTTACCTGCAGTCACCACCCTATCTTCTGCCACAAGCTGACCTTGACAGTCATAGGCTACAGCATGCAATTCTCCTGGTTGATAAGGCAAACGCCATTCGAGATAGAGTTGGCCAGAACCTTCTCCCTCTTGGTATTTTCTGCCATCTGAAGTCCATTTTTCCTGAAAAGTCTTCCTACCTTGAGATTTTCCATTGAGAAATAGCTCTACCGAACTAGCATTTGAATACACCCGAACAGGTATATCCCCATACTTATCCACAACTTGTTGATAACTCTTGTGGATTTCCCAATTCCAATGGGGCAGGATATGAACCATGGGATGCTGATTTAGGTCCAACCACTGACTTTGATAGAGATAATAGTCATTTTTAGGAATCCCTGCCGTGTCCACAATCCCAAAATAGGAACTCTTGACAGGCGTGTCATTTTGATTGTGCCAGGGAGTCGGCTCACCGATATAGTCCACTCCTGTCCAGATAAACTGACCCGCATAGTCTAGCCGATTTCGATCTGCTATCCAAGAAGCCGTCGCCGTCTTCCCCCAAGGAACTCTATCATTGCCATAGTCTGACTGTTCAAAATTCCGCACGCGGCGATTATCTCCAACCCATTCCTTAGCTGGACGAAAATAGCTATCACGTGTTCGGGTAGCCGATGAGGTTTCAGAGCCGTAAAGTCGCCACTTGGGATGTCTTTTGCGAATCGCATCAATATTATCTTCCGAGTAATTTAAGCCCACCACATCCAGAAAATTGGCTATCTTTTCATGACCTCCAGAACCATCGCCAAAGCGGAATTGATCCATTCCCATGGTCACAAAACGACTATCATCAACCTCCTTGACCCTTTCTAGCAAGCGTTTGATAGTCTTCAATGAATGAGCATCACCATTTGCTTCGCTGACTTCATTTCCCAAGGACCACATAAAAATCGCTGGATTGTTCTTGCCACGCTCAATCATAGTACGCAAATCATAATCTGACCAGAAATCGCCTGCTTTCGCTTCTGGATGAGTCGCTTCTTCCTCAAAAAAGCGACCATAATCATATTCTTTCTTACCTCCATACCAGGTATCAAAGGCTTCTTCTTGGATGAGTAGGCCCATTTTGGCAGCTAGATCCAGCAAAATACTACTAGCTGGATTATGCGTGATCCGAATCGCATTGACGCCCATTTCCTTCATCTGGCGCAAGCGTCTCTCGGCAGCTGACCTATTTTCCACAGCTCCCAGCGCTCCATAGTCATGGTGCAGACAAACCCCATGAATCTTCAACCAGCGACCATTTAGAAAGAAACCCTTATCCGATTGCCAATCCATATAGCGGTAACCAAAGGTCTCCTCTTCTTCATTAACCAAAATGCCATTTTTGTAAAGACGAGTCTTCAATTGGTAAAGGTGGGGATGGTCAATATCCCAAAGCAAGGGTTGAAAAATTGATATGGCTTGTTGGAAAGAATATTTGTCCCCAGACTCAATCACTAGAGAGTCTGTTGCCTGCCAGTCTGACAGCTGTTGTCCATCATACCAGATACTCTGTTCTAAATACACCGACACGGACTGAGGTCCATCATTTGAAACCTTGCTTTCAAGCTGGGTTTCCACCCACGATTGTCTTTGCTCCTTGAGCTTGGGACTTACTATCTTAATCCCATATAAATCCAGATGCACCAAATCTGTAATCAACAATTCTACTTCTCGGTAAATACCGCTACCCGAGTACCAACGACTGCTAGGTTGCTGATTGTCCACAAAAACCGCAAGCTGGTTGGCCGTCCCATCATTTCTTAGATAAGGCGTGATATCATAAGAAAAAGGTGTGTAGCCATTGGGATAATAACCCAGCACTTGCCCGTTGATATAGACTTGGGCATTCATGTAAACCCCGTCAAACAACAAACGCACCGATACAAGACTGGCATCTTCTTCCAAGTAAAACTGTGTCCGATACCAGGCCTGACCCCCGTTTAACTGACCACCCTCATTTTGCGCTGGCGAATACTGGTCAAAATCATTGTAAATACTCCAGTCATGTGGCACTTGAATAACCTGCCAATTTTCCCTCTGAAAATCCGACGCCAAGGCCTCTTCCTTCCCCACCTCTTGGTTAAAAAACCAGTGATTTCGTAAAACTTCTTCTCTTCTCATACAAGCATTCCTCTTTAAACGAATCGATATAGTTGACTATAGCACAAAACAAAAGCGCTTTCAAGACTTCCTCCATCACTCCCTAAATACTCAGAAAAGATTCTATAATTTGTAGAGGAGGATTTATTCCTCAAAGCTACAAGGGTAATGCAAAAAGAGCCTGTTGCCAAGCTCTTTAGTCTATTATTTCTTCTCAGCACGTAGAGCTGACAAGATTTGTGTACGAATATCATCCACACCATTTGGCGTATTTGGTAAAAAGATGGTTTGATTTCCTTTAGAGGCAAAGGTATTCAAGGTATCCAAATACTGGTTGGTCAAGAGGATGGACATGATTTGTTCTTCTGTCATGCCAACATTGGCTTCCTTGAGTTCGGTGATAGACTCTGCCAATCCATCCACAATCGCTTTACGCTGTTGGGCAATCCCCACACCATGAAGGCGGTCTTTCTCTGCTTCGGCTTCAGCTGCAGTGACGATTTTAATCTTATCGGCTTCCGCCAATTCTTGCGCTGCGACCCGCTTACGTTGCGCCGCATTGATTTCATTCATGGATTGCTTAACTTCTGCATCTGGTTCGACCTTAGTAATCAAGGTTTTCACGATAATGTAGCCGTAAGTAGTCATTTCTTCTGCTACTTGGTGTTGAACTTCAAGGGCAATCTCATCTTTTTTCTCAAACAATTCATCCAAGGTTAATTTTGGAACAGAAGAGCGAAGAGCGTCTTCGATATAAGATTTAATCTGAGATTCTGGACGCATGAGTTTATAGTAGGCATCTGTCACGCTCTGCTCGTTGACACGGTACTGAGTCGCTACATTCATCATAACGAACACATTGTCCTTGGTCTTAGTCTCAACCACAATATCACTTTGCAACAAGCGCAACTGAATCCGCGCTGCAATCGAGTCAATCCCAAAAGGCAACCGAATATGAATACCGCTATTGGCAACCTTTTGGTATTTCCCAAAGCGTTCAATAATCGCCACCGACTGCTGACGAACCACATAAACTGTACTCAGTGTGACTATCACCAATAGGAGCACACAAACCACCACAAAAATCATCAAAAATGTTGTTATCATCGCGACGACCTCCATCATTATTTTTTTCTGTATTATAGCACATTTAAAGAAGGATGTGCAGTTTTTACTGCGATTTTTCCTGAAATGTCAATAATTAGAGGTGAATTGTCCTATTGTCGTCTAATCTCTTGCTAAAACAACTCTTTATAAAACTCAATCGTTTCTTCTAAGGTTGGCATGAATGGATTTCCTGGTGCGCAGGCATCAATCAAGGCGTTCTTAGAAAGGTATTCAAAGTCGAAATCTTTTTCTTCAATACCAAGTTCAGTCAATTTCTTAGGAATGCCTACTATCTCAGAAAGCTTCTCAATCTCAGCAATTGCATAATCGGCACACTCTTCATCTGATTTACCTTCTACATGAAGTCCCAAGGCCTTGGCAACATTACGGAAAGCTTCTGGTACACGTTTAGCATTTTCACGTTCTATAACTGGTAGCAACATGGCACAACAAACACCGTGTGGCAAGTTATATACTGCGCCGAGTTGGTGAGCCATTGAGTGAACATAGCCCAGACCTGCATTGTTAAAGCTCATACCACCAAGGAAGATGGCATTGACCATACCTTCACGCGCTTCAATATCGTGTCCATTTGCTACAGCACGAGGAAGGTATTCCTTGATAAGCTCAATTGCTCCGATAGATAATTTCTTGGTCACATCATAAGCACCAGGTGTTACCAGAGCTTCAACAGCGTGAGTCAGAGCATCCATACCAGTAGCAGCAGTCAAAGCTTGAGGTTTTGAAATCATCAATTCAGGGTCATTAACAGAGATAAGTGCAAGGCTATTCTTGTCAACCATTACCATCTTAACCTTGCGTTCTTCATCAGTAATCACATAGTTAATGGTAATTTCTGCAGAAGTTCCTGCCGTTGTATTGATAGCCACAACTGGCAAGCCTTTTTTAGCAGACTTATGAAGCCCTTCATAATCCTGTGGTTTTCCACCATTTGTAGCCATGATAGAGATACAACTAGCTGCATCCTGTGGAGACCCACCACCAAGACTGATGATAAAGTCACAGCCATGTTCTTGCAAAGCAGCTACCCCATCTGTGACATTCTTACAAGTAGGGTTTGGCTCTACATCGCTAAAGATGACATATTCGATTCCTTCTGCATCTAGCGGTTTTAAAACCTTAGGCAAAATGTCACTTCCTTCGATGAACTTATCTGTCACCAAAAGCGCCTTTTTATAGCCAAGTTCCTTGATATAAGGACCCACTTCATTTACAACACCTTTTCCAATAAGGTTGACTGCCGGAACATAAAATGTAGCCATATAATTTTCCTCCTGCGCCTTCGCGCTATATATTTAACATCATTATATTACTTTTTGTATTCGTTTTCAATCATTTGTGAAATGTCTAACAAACATTTTTAAAAGGAGTGAAATTTGATTATTATTTATAAGATCCTTTTCAAATATGACACTCTGCTCCTTGAAACAAAATTGCATCTACCAAAGATAACAGCTATAGGCTATCCGCCGACACATGAAATGGGCTACACATCAGCCCCTATTTCAAAAAACCGACTAGCTCCTATGAACTAGTCGGTTTCTCATCAATGCGCCAACATTTCTTGGGCGATTTCTTGTCCAGATAGGTTATCTGGGTAGTAGGTTGGCCAGTTATCCATTTCTTCAAAGAGGGCTTCTTGGCTTGTGCCTCCAAAGAAGATATGGAAATGTTCTGCCTTAACTGGGGCGATATTGTGGTCACTAAACTGAACATACTTGAATTGTCCAGCATCAGCATCTGTGGCTTCAAAGAGGAAGCGCACACCACGATTTCCTTTCTTGTAAGTCAAGATTTTCTTACCAACATACTTGTAAGTATATTTCTTGCTTTGTCCACCTTGAACAAATTCCATAGTGTTATCAGTAATGTTAATCTTAGTCACATCTGTCTGATAGCCTTTTGTATAGTAGGCCTTGTACTCAGCCTGAGTCATCTTACCAGTCAACTTAGCCTTGTAGTCAAAGACTTGGTCAAAGGTTCCATCTTCAAGGAAAGGATAAACTGATTGCCAGTTACCTGCATAGTCACTCAAGGTGCGGTCCTTGACATCTGCATCTTCAAAGTAACCATTTTGAACTGTCTTGGTATCCTCTGCCTTTTCAGGCTCAATTGCTGGGCCTTCTTGGTCCGTTGTTTGTTTCAGAGCCTTGAGGTTTTTCTCCATCACGGAAATGTAGTTTTCTCCAGCCTTGGTGTCCTCTTCTGTCAGACTTTCTAAAGGATTGAGGACATCTGTTTTGACACCTGCCTCTTTTGAAAGTGTGTTAGCAAGGGCTTGTGAAGCATTTTCCTCAAAGTAGATATAGGCAATTTTATTTTTCTTGACGTACTCTGTCAATTCTGCCAAACGAGCAGCTGATGGCTCGGCATCTGGAGAAAGTCCTGAGATAGCGACTTGTTTGAGTCCATAGTCCAAGGCGAGATAGTTAAAGGCTGCGTGTTGCGTTACAAAGCTCTTTTGTTTGGCTTGAGACAAGCCTTCTGCATAAGCCTTATCCAAGGCTTGTAATTTTTCGATATAGGCAGCTGCATTCTTCTCAAAAGTCTCTTTTTTATCAGGATAATCTGCTGACAAGCTGTCACGGATGTGCTCTACTAGTTTAATGGCACGAACTGGTGATAACCAAACATGGGGATCGTACTCATGGTGATGGCCTTCTTCTCCATGGTCATGGTCTCCCTCTTCTTCCTCACCACCTGGCAAAAGCAACATATCGCCTGTCGCCTTGATGGTTTTGACCTTTTTCTTATCCAAGGTATCTAGCAATTTAGGAACCCATGTTTCCATGTTTTCATTTTCATAAACGAAGGTATCTGCATCTTGGATTTTGGCAACTGCCTTGGCAGACGGTTCATATTCATGGGGTTCTGTACCAGCACCGATTAGGAGCTCTACATTAGCCGTATCTCCTGCGACTTGCTTGGTAAATTCATAGACAGGGTAAAAGGTTGTCACAATATTTAGTTTGCCATCTGCCTGCTTTTGATTGGAACAAGCCACTAAAAACAAGGCACATAGACTGGCGAGTAATAAGCTAATTTTTTTCATGTTCATCTCCTATTTGATAAAACGTCTTACTAAACTAATGAGTAAAAAGACAGTTACAAAAATAATGGTAATACTTGCACTTGCAGGTGTTTCTGCATAGTAGGAAATGTAAAGTCCTGCTACCATTCCCAAAAATCCAATAGCACTGGCAAGCAGCATAACCGATTTAAAGTTTTTCCCCAGACGCAGGGCAATACTAGCTGGCAAGACCATAATGGTCGATACCAGAAGAGCTCCCGCAGCTGGAATCATAAGGGCAATGGCCACCCCCGTCACCATGTTAAAAAGAATGGACATGGTACGAACTGGCAAGCCATCCACAAAGGCCGTATCCTCATCAAAGGTCAGGATATACATAGGACGAAGGAAGAGGAAGGTCAAAATCAAGACAACCGCCGCAATGACAAAGAGGGAAATGACCTGCTCTTCGCTAATAGTCACGATTGAGCCGAAAAGGTACTGGTCCAAACTCATAGAACTCGAGCTTTTACCCTTGCTCATGACAATCAGAGAAACAGCCAGACCTGTTGACATGAGGATAGCTGTCCCGATTTCCATAAAGTTCTTGTAAACCGTACGGAGATACTCCAGGAAGACTGCCGCAATCAAGACAATAGCAATAGTAGAAATAGTCGGAGAAATCCCCAGAACCAGACCAAAGGCTACACCCGAAAGCGAGACGTGGCTAAGGGTATCACTCATCAAACTCTGACGACGCAAGATAAGGAAGGTTCCCAATACTGGCGAGAAAAGACTCATAGCAATAACGGCCAGAAAGGCACGCTGCATAAAGTCATAAGATAATAAACTAAGCATGGCCTACCTCCTGATCATTCTCATGAACGTTGAAACAACGCCATGGCGAGTCTTGATTACGGACTAGATGGATATTGCGGTCCGCATAGTCCTTAACTTCTTCAGGGTCATGGGTAATCATCAAAACAGCCTTACCATGATGATGGGCGCTGTGGTGCATGAGTTCGTAAAATTCATTTTTACTTCCTGCATCCATCCCCGTTGTCGGCTCATCTAGAATAAACACATCTGGATCCGAAGCAAACATGCGCGCAATCACCGCTCGCTGCTTTTGTCCTCCAGATAGAGAACCCAAGCGTTTGTCTCGGTGTTCCCACATACCAACTGAGTCCAAACTAGCCTTGATATGCTCCTCATCATGAGCATTCAAACGACGGAACCAACCCTTTCGTGGATAGCGACCCGACTTGACAAATTCATAAACCGTACTTGGAAAACCAGCGTTAAAACTGGCAATCTGTTGAGGAAGGTAAGCTATTCTCAATTTCTTACCCTGCGTATTTGTCTTTGAAATGGTTACCTTACCAATGCGTGGTTGGAGGATTCCAAGACTGGCCTTGATCAGTGTCGTCTTAGCCGCCCCATTTTCCCCTGTCAAGGTAACAAATTCCCCACTATCAACACTATAATTGATATGTTCAAGAACGGGCTCCTTATCATAATAGAAGGATAAATCCTCTACCGTAATATATCTCATTATTTGATTTCTCCTACTAAAGCAGTCAAAAACCGCTGAATAACTTTTTGTTCATTTGGAGTAAACTGAGTCGCCACTTGTTCATAGGTTAAAAGTGTATGCTCATGGTGATGATGGTGCTCCTCAGCGATTGGACGAGCCAAATCAGTCAACTGATAAAAAATCACACGCGCATCCTTAGGATCTTTAGATGTTTCCAACATTCCTTCCTTGACCAAAGACTTAATGGCCTTGGTAACTGCCGCCTGACTGACATTGAGGCGACGGGCCAACTCTGAATTTGTTAAAGATTCCTCTGACAAGAGCATGAGAATGTGCTCCTGAGTATTGGTCAGGGCCACCTCGCTAGTACAATGACCTATTAGGATTTCATGCTGATTTTCCGCCTGCAAAATCACCTCATTTAAAAAGGCATCGATATCCTTCGCTAGCTGTCTCATATCTGACTCCTTTCCTTTTGGACTTCTCTTTATTTTAAGAGAAAAATACTATTCTTTGAAAAATTATTTACTGGTTAATTATATCACAACCAAAAAAAGAGTCAAGAAAAAACGTGAAAACTAGTTTCATCCTTGAACTCTTCTATAATTATGATCTATTGAAATTCCTTGACATCTCCATCATAAGTCGCCCAGTCTTTGCTGAAAAAGCGCTCATTCAGATGGTAAGTCGGAGCTGGTGTGGGATTGGATAGGAAAGGATCAACTGCCTTGTCAAAAGCCAACCAACCCAACCAACCAAGGTGAATGGTATCCTTCATAAAGAAAGGCTCCCCGCCATCCTTAGAAAAATCTGCTATATTGGTAAACCCTTGACTTTCTAACTGATAACGAATCTTTTGCACCGTTTGTTGGTACATATCCTCTCGTAGACCAGCGTAGTCCATCCATTTTTTATTAACAGGCGGAATGATAAAAATTGGGTTGACCTTGGATTTAGAAAACTGTGTCAACACTAACTGCAAGTCATTATATTCTGGCGACTTGAGATAGGTAAAATTTTTCTGAGAATCCTTTAATTTATTCAAATCCTTCTTAATCTGTGTATTATAGAAATAATTCTCCATTCCCAGATCATTATTAGAAGTATTCTTTTCTGCATCTGCTTTGACAACATCTTCTATAGCTTGATAAGAAAACTGATCTGGCAAGGTCTTTAAATACTTAGCTACATGCTTATCGTATTTGAAATAGCCTCTAACCGAAAACTGACCAAAAAAGGAAGCTTGACGTTCATTAAAACGAGCCAATAATTCAATCATTTCATTGTCTGCCGTCGACAATTCTTCTTTACTTGCCAACTTCTGAACCAGGTCCTTCATAGCTACATTTGGAAACTGCTGTAGTAAGCGGGTCGCTGCATATTGACTAGCCTGATCTCCAGATTGATGTTCCAGAAAACTCGTCAACTGATCCCCATTAAAATACTGCTGGAAGGCTGCTGGCTCATAGCCATTTTTACTAAACCACTGGGGCGAGATGACATATACAACTTGTTTATTCTCCAGTTGTGGCAACATCTGTTGCATCCCAAAATACTGGTTGAGCGATGCAGCTCCCCTCTGTCCTAAAAGATAGGGGCGATAAGAGCGGTTGTATTTCTCAGCCAATACCGCAGGATGGGCACCGTCAAAACGAAGCCATTCACTGGACCCTAGAAAAGGAATAAAACGCATATTTGGATCTGTAAGAGCCCTTACTTTTTGGCTTCTCTCTTTAAAACTCTCTACACTAACAGAAGCCGCCGAATATTTCTCCTCCGTCAGATTATGGCTTGTTGTACTTGGATAAAAAAAGATGAGTAGAAGAACCAAAAATCCAGCTATGAAGATGGGCCCGAAAATCATCCATAAGCGTTTAAGCATTTTGTAGCTCCACAATACCAGCTATGATTTTATTGGCTGTATTCCAGTCGTCGCGACCAAACTCTGTTACAGGGACACGAATGTCAAAACGGTTTTCAATCTCCACAATCAACTCAACCGTTCCCATACTATCCAAGACACCGGCATCAAAAAGATCTTCATCCATCATGTCAGAAACATCTTCCATAAACAACTCATCAATAATTTCAATAACTTCTGATTTGATATCCATTTTTTATATCCTTTTATTTTTTAAACCATAAATCATTCAAAAATCCAGAAAAGATTAAGAATGACAGCATGACGACATGGAAGGTGACAACCATGCCAAGCAACTGAATCCAGCGATTCTCAGGTAGAGCAGCTTCCCCTGCTTTTTTCCGCTCCTTATTGAGCGTCTTTTTCTTGCGAACCCAGGCGTCATTGATTACCAGCCCAATCCCATGAAAGAGTCCATAGGCGATATAGTACCAGGTCACACCGTGCCAAAATCCCATAATCAGCATATTTACAATATAGGCCACGCTTGAGGTTACATTACGATTCTTAAAGACCTTCTTTCTGGTCAACACCATCACCATTCGCATAAAGACAAAGTCACGGAACCAGAAAGAAAGGCTCATATGCCAACGATTCCAAAACTCTTTTAAATCCCTTGATAAAAAAGGCTTATTAAAGTTGATGGGGCTACGGATTCCCATTAAGTTTGAGATAGCCAAGGCAAACATAGAGTAACCTGCAAAATCAAAGAAAAGCTCCAAACCAAAGGTATACATAACTGCCAAGGCATAGGGGTTAAAGAAGCCACCTGACTGCAGGGCTAGATTCTTCAGAGGAGGTAGTAAAGTTTCTCCTAAAACATGAGCCAGGATAAACTTGTACAAAAATCCCCACATGATATAGCGAACAGATTCATCCAGCATATCCATCAACTCATCCCGCTCAGGAATGGTCTGATAATTTTCATTAAAACGCTTAAAGCGATCGATTGGGCCACTCGAGAAAGTTGGCATGAAGAGAAGGAATCGGAGGAATTCCCAGAGGGTAAAATCCTTAATCACTCCATCTCTCAGCTCGATGATAATCCCAACCGAACGAAAGGTCAGGTAAGAAATTCCCAAAAAGCCAAGCAAAGACTGCGTTCCATTGATAGCCGGCTGCACCTTGACAAAGATAATCGGAAGGAGGGACAGAAAACTAACTAGGTAGAAGACCCACTTGCCATCCTTACTTTTTCGATAATGCTTGTAGAAGAGTACGAGCAATATTTCCCAGCAAAGGTAAATACCCAAGGCAACCAACTGATTGGTCTTCCCACCTACCAACATGGTGACGATAAAGAAGAGACTAACCAATACCTCGTACCAGGCAAAGCGTTTCTTGAAAAAGAGGCCGATAAAGATGGGCAAGGTTGCAGCAATCACATAGACAAAATACTGAGGATTCCCATATGGCTCTAAATGAGGAAGCTGTTGAAAGAACTCCATCATCTCTTGTTCACCTCGTTAATCAATCCTTTGATGTCAATCTTTCCATTTGGAGTCAGTGGCAAACTGTCTCGATAAAGGAATTTAGACGGCATCATGTAGGACATCATGATATCTGTTAAATCTTCCTTGATAGCCTTGGTAATATCGATATCACGCTCAAACTGCTCACGAACACCGTCTTTCAAGATGACATAAGCCAATAGATTTTGCACCTTGTGGTCTTTATTATAACGTGGCACAGCTACAGCAGACTCGATAAAGCGAGACTTATTGAGGTTTTGAGAGACATCTTCTAACTCAATGCGGTAACCGTTGAACTTAATCTGGAAGTCCATGCGTCCTCCGTAGAGAAGCAAGCCTTCATCTGTCATAGTTCCCACATCACCTGTGTGATAGGCTGGCAATCCTTCAAATTCAAAGAAGGCTTCCGCTGTTTTTTCAGGATTGTTCATATAACCTTTTGAAACAGCTGGTCCCGAAACAATGATTTCTCCCTGTTCGCCATTTGGCAATTTATTGCCGTCCTCGTCAATGATAAAGGTTGGAGAATCGGCCTTGGTATAGCCGATTGGTAGGCGTTTGAGAGTCGCTAACATCTCGTCTGTCACAGCAACAGCTGACAGGGCTACTGTCGCTTCTGTTGGGCCGTAGGCATTGATAATACGGGCATTTGGGAAACGTTCGCGCAGTTTTTGAGCCGTTTTAACCGTCAATTCTTCGCCATCAAAGTAGAAATGCGTGATGTCAGGCATTTTCTCACTATTAAAGGCTTCAGACAACATGGCCATATCTGCAAAAGAAGGGGTTGATGTCCAGATAGCGATTGGCAATGAAAAGATGGTCGCAAAGAGTTGCTTAAAGTCCTGAGTAATAGCTGAAGGAAGAGCGAAAAGCGTACCACCCAGTGCCAAGGTCGGCGCCCAGTACATGACAGACAGGTCAAAAGAATAAGGTGGCTGAGCCAGCATTTGCGGACGACTTGGCGTCGCAAATTCCTTATCCGTAATCATCCAGTTGGTAAAACTGAGGAGGTTATCATGGGAAATCTGCACTCCCTTAGGCTTACCAGTCGTACCAGAAGTAAAGATAATGTAGTAATTATCATCTCCCTTGACTGGATGCGTGATTTCATAGTTATTCCCTTGAGCAAAGGCTTCTTGAACCTGAGCTAGAGTCATCATCGATGTAGAAACCTGCTCCAATGGAAAGTCTGAGATGGCAATAATCAAGCTTGGCTCTGCTACTTCTAAAATAGCTGAAACTCGCTCCAAGGCCGAATGGCTATCAATTGGAATGTAGGCATGACCTGACTTAGTCAGCGCTACAAAGGTTGCCAACATTTCATATTCTTGGCCGCCAAAAACAACCACAGGAGACTTCTCAGGCAAGCCTAGTTGGTCAATGGCTGCAGCCAAACTATCCGAATCAGCCTTCAAATCTCCATAAGTGTGTTCCTGACCCAAAACATTATAAACAGGATAGCTAGGCTGGGTCTGAGCAAAATGCTCAATGGTTTCAATCATATCTGCTATTGGTTTATTTGACACAATAGGGATTCTCCTTCAAGTTAAAATTCATTATAGATAAAGCTTCCTTGACCCTGACCAAGATAGCTAAAAAAGTAAAGCAGCCCCAGAAAGATAAGAAAATACAAGGCTGTCCGACCAAGAAAGAGGTACAATTCTTTTCTCTGTTTCATCAAGAAAAACCATTCATTTCTGTAATTTTTCGCTAAAATAAGAGTGATTCTTACTAGCTTATTTTTCTACCATTGTACCACTTTATATAGTATTTTTTCAATTGTTTGCCGTAGATTTTCATTATATTTAAGCTAATTTTAAAATTATGCGGTTTTTCTATGAATATTTCAAATAGAGTGATCCTGCTTCAAAACTCCATTTCAGGAGACAATGAAGTAAATCTTCCCATAATAAAACGCACAATATCAAGTTTTTCAACACCTGATACTATGCGCTTTTCTGATTTTTAAAGACTTCTTACCCGGTCTCTCATTTAAAATAGTCTCGTCTGATATAAATTAAAATAGCTTCTATCATCAGACAAATGGCTGATAGCCAAAAACTGATGCTAATACCAAAACTCTCAGTAATATAGCTCATTAGCAAAACAAATACTGAAAATGCTAATGTCGAAATCACTTCAAGAGCAGAATAGACATTAACCGAATGATTTTCCTCTACTGTTTCCTGAAGAAATACACTTTCAGGAACTTCTTTTAGTTGCGATAACATACCAACTAAAGCTGAAAATAATAAAAACATCTGTGCGTTTGGAAAATATAGAATAGTCAGTGTCACTATTGCCATAGCTACAAGAGGAAAAAGAATACTTTCCCATTTAGCAGCAAGGAACTTTTCAGATAGCCTAAAAGCAATTAAGCCACTAATTATAATCCCAATAGAGTATGCTGTATTAGAATATCCCCAGTAACTTTCCGTTTTATTTAATAACTCAGTTACAAAGACAAGTATGATAGACGAAACCCAAATCGTATTTGAGAAAATTTCAAATAAATTCGCTGATACGAAAAGTCTTAATCTAGGATCTCTAGCAACTAACTTCCAACCTTTGAGCAAAATTTCAAGATTAGTTTCTGACTCTAACACCTCCACTTCAGCCTTAGGAAGCAATAACATCAGAAAGCTAGAAATGATATACAAGATTAAAATGATAAACGTGGTAGGTAACAGACCAATTGTTGCAAACAAGAGTCCACCTAACCCCCACCCTACCAATTGAACAGCTTCACCAGTCATTGACAAGGCTGAATTAGCCTTACCCAAATCGGTCGCATAGCGCGGCACAATAGCATAGGAAACGGGTGCTGCAAAACCATCTAATATGGAAATTGCAACAACAAATAGATAGGTTACCAAAGGCGCTACGGATTGCATTACGGTAAACATTCCTACCAGTATCGTTAATAATATAGTCTTTCCAAATTGGGATAAAGATAAAACCCTATTTAGCGCTATCCTTTTAGTAACTAAAGGAACTAAAAGACTTGCAACAAAAGAGGATATTCCTATTAAAATAGGAACTAGTGATGTGGCAATTACTGATTTTGAAATAATGTATATGTTAGCAATGATTGTTACTCTAAAGAAAATATCTGCTAAATTTGCAAACAATTGAGAGACTAATAACTTAATAAATGAATTAGACATGTAACGCTCCCATCTTAGTTACCAACTTTAGAATTAAAATTTGATTTTTAATATTTTAGCATAAAATGGCAGAAAACAAAAGTGAGATTTTTCACATAAAAAAGCAAAAACTATTGCCTTTATTATTCCTACTTTTTGAAGGAATTATTATCGTTGTTGGATAGTACTAATAGGTTATACTCAATGAAAAAAGCCTGAGATTTTCATCTCAAGCTCTATCAACATAATTGTTTTCTAGATTAGAAAAGTGAGAATACAAGCACGGCCAAGGCTGCACCGATAACAGGTCCAACAACAGGAATCCAGGCATAAGACCAGTCTCCGTCTCCCTTGTTTGAAATTGGAAGGATACTGTGCATGATACGAGGTCCAAGGTCACGTGCAGGGTTCAAGGCATAACCTGTTGTCCCACCTAGTGATAGACCGATACCGACAATCAAAGTTCCCACTGCAAAGGTTCCGATTCCTGCTTGAAAGTCATAAAGTCCCAAAGCAAAGATTGTCAATACCAATACAAAGGTGCCAAGGATTTCGCTAATCAAGTTTGATACAGTATCTTTGATAGCTGGTCCTGTGCTGAAAGTAGCCAAAATATTTCCTGCATTTTCTTCTGCCTCATAATGCGGCTTGAATTGCAACCAAACCAAAATCTGACCGAGCATAGCCCCTGCGAACTGGGCTAAGATATAAGGCAAAACGGAAGCCCAAGGTAAGTCACCTTTTAAAGCCACACCAATTGTCACAGCTGGGTTTAAATGAGCTGGACTGAGTTTTCCAGATACAAAGACTGCAACCGCAACTGCAATCCCCCAACCCATGGTAATCACAATCCAACCTGAGCTGTTGCTCTTGGTTTTAGGAAGAACCACACCTGCAACAACACCATTTCCTAGAAGAATCAGGATTAAAGTCCCTAGAAATTCTCCAAATAATTCATTCATCATCTTTCTGTCTCCATTAAAAAGAAGGGGCGGGCGGCAAGGAGTCCTGCCCTCCACCTCTTTTATTTTTTCTTAATTTTTTAATTCTGCTAAATCGTTGTTAGCGAGAGCCGCTTCGACATCCGCACGGTAGCCTGCTTTTTCTTCTTCTGACCAATCATAGAATCGTCCCATTTCATCCAAAACTGGCTCAACGATGCTATCCAAGCTATCACGCATAAAGAGCATGTGGTTGGTACGACGAAGAAGGAAGTCAACTGGGCTAAGAGCCAACTCATTGCGCATTGCATAGTGAAGTGATAAAGTATCTGCCAAGCTAAGTCCTGGCGCTTGTTCCAAACTATGAGCAAGAGCAAAGACTTTCGGTGCATTTGAACCATAAAGATTTGCTAGGTAATGAGCTTCCTTGCTATCCAAACCACGTGACACTCCAAGTTGCGCAAAGGCTTCAATTTCTGAGTCCACATTTGCTGGGTTCAATTCCCCACCTGAAACAGGGTAAGTCTTAGAATTGATGAGTTTAAAGCTACGGTCAAATTCTGCTTTGAGGATGTCAACCACGCGCTCCATAGCTCCTTCAGCCATCTTACGGTAGTCTGTGATTTTACCACCAGCAAGGGTCAAGAGACCATTATCATCTCGGTCCAAGCTAGAACCACGAGAAACTGCAGATGGGTCCAAATGTTTCTCAGAGGTACTGCTTTCAAGCTTGCTAACAGCAGCCTCTACATCTTCACGAGTTTTTTCTTTAGAGAGATAAGATTCAACAGTCGTAATCAAGTTGTTAAAGCTTTCATCACTGATGGTTCCGTTATTTCCTCCATTGTAGTCAGAAGCGCTATTGCCTGCGATCAATGGACGAAGACCTGCCCAGCTGCTTTCGATATCATCAATAGTAATGTTGGCTTCTGGGAAGCGGTTATTGACAATGCCAAGTAGGTAATCTACATCTTCCTGCGTCACTTTTGGATGTTCCAAATCACCTGTGTAGTCTGTATCCGTTGTACCGAAGTAAGTCTTGTTTTCACGTGGGAGAACAAAGACCATACGGCCATCACCCAAACCTGTATCAAAGTAAACTGGCTGTGAAACCTTGATCTTGCTTGAATCCACTACCAAGTGAACTCCCTTAGTTGGACGCATTTGTGAGAATTGTGTTCCCTTATTAGACAAATTGCGCACCTTGTCGCTCCAAGGACCTGTTGTGTTAATAACCAGACGGGCCTTGATTTCAAAGACTTGGTCTGTCAAGAGATCACGAGCTACAACACCTGTAATCTTGCCACTTTCGTCAAATAGGAAGCCTTCTGCCTTCACGTGGTTAGCAATGAGGGCACCGTCCTGGTTGGCACGTTTGATGTTTTCGATCACGAGACGAGCATCGTTGTTACGGAAGTCAAGATAAACTCCACCTCCTACCAAACCTTCTTTCTTCAAGTTTGGCTGGCGTTCCAAGACTTCTTCCTTGCTCAAAACCTTGTTAGCAGCTGGTGTGTTGTTGACACCTGCCAAGAGGTCGTAAAGATCCATAGCTACTTTAAGACGGAAGAGGCTAAAAGTAGCTCCATCTTCATCGTAAACTGGCAAGAGCATTGGGTCTGGTTTCGGAATGTGTGGAGCGATTTGTTGAACCACTGCACGTTCAGAAACTGTATCTGATACCACTTCTACATCAAATTGCTTAAGGTAACGTAGTCCTCCATGAACCAATTTTGTTGAACGGCTGGATGTTCCTTCTGCGAAGTCCTGCATTTCAATCAAACCAGTATCTAGACCACTAGCTGCCGCCTGCAAGGCTACACCAGCACCAGTGATACCTCCACCGATAATCAAGAGGTCCAAGGTACGTTCCTGCATTTTTTGAATTGATAATTCACGTGTTTTCTTTGAAAATTCCATATTTACACACTTTCTAACTGAGTCGCTTTATTCTTCCAGTATTAGTCGTCTACTTCCGCAAAGACTTGGGTTGCTTTCACAGCCTTCTTCCAGCCCTTGTAGAGTTGTTCCTTGCGCGATTCGTTCATAGATGGTTCAAAGAGTTCTCCAGTCTCATTCAAGAGCTTCAACTCATCCAAATCCTTCCAGTAGCCCACTGACAAACCTGCTAGGAAGGCTGCCCCTAGAGCTGTTGTTTCCAAGTTTTTGGCGCGTGCGATATCGATTCCCAAAATATCAGCTTGGAACTGCATGAGGAAGTTATTCATGGCTGCACCACCATCTACCTTCAAGACTTGGATAGCTGTCTGCGCATCCACTTGCATGGTATCGATGATATCACGGACTTGATAAGCGATAGATTGCAAGGTTGCCTTGATAAAGTCTTCTTTACTTGTTCCACGAGTCAAACCAAAGACAGAACCACGAGCGTTTTGGTTCCAGTATGGAGCACCTAGACCTGTAAAGGCTGGAACGACATAAACTTCATCGTTGTTGTGAGAATCACGAGCGTATTTTTCAGATTCTGGTGAATTTTCTACCATGCGAAGACCGTCACGAAGCCATTGAATGGCACTTCCTGCGATGAAGATAGAACCTTCTAAGGCATAGTAAACCTTGCCGTTAATTCCGTAACCAATGGTTGTCAAGAGGTTATTTTCAGACAACTGCATTTCTTCACCAGTATTCATGATGATGAAAGAGCCTGTTCCATAAGTATTTTTAACCATACCAGGTTCAAAGGCCAACTGTCCAAAGAGGGCCGCTTGTTGGTCCCCAGCCATACCTGAGATTGGAACTTCTCCACCATAGAAATGGAATGGGGCTGTTTTACCGTAGATTTCAGAGTTAGAACGAACCTCCGGAAGCATAGCCTTAGGAATGTTGAGGATTTCCAAAATCTCATCATCCCATTTGAGTTCTTTAATGTTATAAAGCATGGTACGGGCTGCATTTGAGTAGTCCGTCACGTGAGCCGCACCGTCAGTCAATTTCCAAACCAACCAAGTATCAATGGTACCAAAGAGCAATTCCCCTTTTTCTGCTCGCTCTTGAGCGCCTTCTACATGATCCAAAATCCAACGAACCTTAGTCGCTGAGAAGTAAGCATCGATGATCAAACCAGTCTTTTCATGGAATTTTTCCACATAACCTTGGTTTTTTAGTTGCTCAGCTAAAGGGGCTGTTTGGCGAGACTGCCAAACGATTGCGTTGTAGATAGGAAGCCCTGTTTTCTTATCCCAGACAACAGTTGTTTCACGCTGGTTAGTAATACCGATTGCTTCGATTTGATTTGGCTTGACACCACTTTCGATGAAAGCACCCGCAATAACTGACTGAACAGAGTTCCAAATTTCATTGGCTTTGTGCTCTACCCAACCTGCCTGAGGGAAAATCTGGGTAAACTCTTTTTGACTCGAGCTAACTTTTTCTCCTTTTTTGTTGAAAATAATGGCACGAGAGCTTGTAGTCCCCTGGTCAATGGCCATGATGTATTTTTCTTGTGACATGTGCTGTCCTCCTGATAAAGATCTTGAGGATGTTTCCTCTTTACACTTACTAGTATACAAAATAAAGCGCTTTCTTGTTCATCAACTTTTTTTAATTTTTAAAAAAATGTGAGGAGATTGTGTGAATTTCACAAAAAAGACCTGGAACGACCAAGCCTTTTAAGTGAATAATAACTGACGAATAGCCGCCAAATCTTCCATATCCAAGTCATTTTTTAAATAATAGACTGGGGTTTGTTCCTTCTTATGAATGGGGTTATTGGTAACCAGCAAATCATAATGTCGAGTTCGGTCATAGGCTTCAATGGTAATAAAACGATTATATTCCAAATACCGTTTCAAAATGGCTGCCATCCTTGAAAAGACAAGAAAACCAGATGTCAAATCCAGACCAATCCGCATATGCTGACCACCATTTTCAGCCATATATTCCATCAACTGAAGCCATTCCCAGAGAATTTTCTTATCCAAATCCGTCCCCTGCTGAAAGGCAGGTAGAGCATGAAAAATCTCCTCTGCCGTCCCCCTAAAATCATGTTCCATCAGTAAATATGGATGACGATTCTCTAACTTGTACTTGTAGCAATCCTGTAAAATATAGCCCTTATAAAGATAGACTTGAGCACAAAGCTGACTGAGTTCATAGGTAACATGGTCCTCTGTGTAATCACCCAGTAACTCCTCCTTCTTCATTTCTTGAATCAATTGCGTCAGCAAATCTGCCAACTGCCCTCCAAAACCAAGAATATACTCCATAGTATGAAGAGGAAGAATACGATGAGATAGGAGAAATGAGAAGAAAATCATCATCTCTCCATCCTCAGTTCCTAGAGGAAGGTGTTGCCCCGCAAAAAAGGACGGAGCCTTTCTCAGCAAACGAAGGTAGAAAATATTGTCAAAATAGCCTCGCATTTTCTCTTCTATCACTTGGAACTGACAGGCATTGACCCGAAGACGCTGTTGACTGATGTGGGACCAGAGAACCAAGTCTAACTTCTGCCCCGAAGACAAGCTTGCACCACAGATTTCTTCTAAACTGGCAATCTCCTGTTTTCTCTCTGGTTTCTGCATATGGCCTTCCCATTCCTGACTCGACCAGACCTTGCGGAAAAGACAGAAATAGAAATAGCGAATCTGATGCTCTGGACCTCGCCAACGTCCATTTTGAATAGATAAATCAAATTCTGACAAAATCTGATTTAAGCTAGCTAAGTGACGACCAAGCGTAGCCTCGCTAATCATCAATTCTTGAGCCAGCTGATGGGCTAAAAACTGTTGGTGGTAGAGAAGATAGACCAAAATCTGATATTTAACAGCATTCTCCAAAAACAGGCTCCGAATATCTCTTCCCTTGGTAGTTGCACCGATCGATAGACGCAGATTTTCATCTTCTAAGGAGATGTTCAGCTCTAAACCACTGTCCAAAGCCTTGTCATTGAGCAGGGTGACATATTTGGTTAGGGTTGCTTTTGAAAATCCTGTTTCCTCCATTACAGCCTTGACAGTCGTCTGAGACTCTTGTAATAGAAAGGAAAGGATTGAAAATTGGCCAGATTCAGCCTTTTCCATCAAGTCTCCTAAATACATTTGTTACCCCTTTCATGTTCTACCTTAAGCATAGCATAAATCTTACAAATGCTGAAATAATCTGTTTCTCTTTTTATTTCCCTGCTAAATTCCCGGTCCATTATCCTGAAAATCAGCAAACACACGGCTCCCCCTTTGGGCATTTTTATGCTAAAATAGTAGCTATGGATAAAATTATTAAAACAATATCAGAAAGCGGAGCCTTTCGTGCTTTTGTCCTTGACAGCACAGAAACCGTCCGCACTGCTCAAGAAAAACACCAAACCCAAGCCAGCTCAACTGTAGCACTTGGTCGAACTCTTATCGCTAGCCAGATTCTCGCAGCCAATGAAAAAGGAAATACCAAACTAACAGTTAAGGTGCTGGGATCTAGCTCTCTAGGTGCTATCATCACCGTCGCTGACACCAAGGGGAATGTCAAAGGTTACGTTCAAAACCCTGGTGTTGACATCAAAAAGACTGCAACTGGTGAAGTCCTTGTCGGACCTTTTGTCGGCAATGGTCAATTCCTCGTTATCACAGACTACGGTACTGGAAATCCTTACAACTCTATGACTCCCCTCATCTCTGGGGAAATCGGTGAAGATCTTGCCTTTTACCTGACTGAAAGCCAACAAACTCCTTCAGCAGTCGGCCTCAATGTCCTTTTGGACGAGGAAGACAAGGTCAAGGTTGCAGGTGGTTTCCTAGTCCAAGTCTTGCCAGGAGCCAAGGAAGAAGAGATTGCTCGCTTTGAAAAACGCATCCAAGAAATGCCAGCTATCTCAACCCTTCTGGAAAGTGAAGACCATATCGAAGCCCTCCTCAAAGCAATCTACGGTGACGAGGCCTACAAGCGTCTTTCTGAAGAAGAAATTCGTTTCCAATGTGACTGTAGCCATGAACGCTTTATGAACGCTCTTGCCAGCCTTCCAAGCTCAGACTTACAGGAAATGAAAGAGGAAGACCACGGGGCTGAAATCACTTGTCAATTCTGCCAAACTACTTACAACTTTGATGAAAACGACCTGGAGGAACTCATTCGTGACAAATCTTAATACACCTTTTATGATTGGCAATGTTGAGATTCCCAATCGTACCGTTTTAGCACCCATGGCTGGTGTCACCAACTCAGCCTTTCGTACTATTGCAAAAGAGCTCGGAGCTGGACTTGTTGTCATGGAAATGGTCTCTGACAAGGGAATCCAATACAACAACGAAAAAACCCTGCACATGCTTCATATTGATGAAGGAGAAAACCCAGTCTCTATCCAACTTTTTGGTAGCGATGAAGACAGCCTAGCACGCGCAGCAGAATTCATCCAAGAAAACACCAAAACTGATATCGTCGATATCAACATGGGTTGTCCTGTCAACAAAATCGTGAAGAACGAAGCTGGCGCTATGTGGCTCAAGGATCCTGACAAGATCTACTCGATCATCAACAAGGTCCAATCTGTCCTTGATATCCCACTTACTGTCAAAATGCGTACCGGCTGGGCTGACCCATCTCTGGCAGTAGAAAATGCCCTGGCTGCTGAAGCTGCAGGTGTTTCTGCCCTCGCCATGCATGGCCGTACCCGTGAGCAAATGTATACAGGTCACGCAGATCTTGAGACCCTTCACAAGGTCGCTCAAGCTTTGACCAAGATTCCATTTATCGCCAACGGTGACATCCGTACAGTTCAAGAAGCCAAACAGCGTATCGAAGAAGTCGGTGCTGACGCAGTCATGATTGGCCGCGCAGCTATGGGAAATCCATACCTCTTCAACCAAATCAACCACTACTTTGAAACAGGAGAGATCCTACCTGATTTGACCTTTGAAGACAAGATGAAAATTGCCTACGAACACTTGAAACGCTTGATTAACCTCAAAGGGGAAAATGTCGCAGTTCGTGAATTCCGTGGCCTCGCTCCTCACTACCTCCGTGGAACATCTGGCGCTGCCAAACTTCGTGGAGCTATTTCACAAGCTAGCACTCTGGCAGAGATTGAGGCTCTCTTGCAGTTGGATAAGGCTTAAAATGGTTCATACTGCTCTACTGATTATCGATATGCAAAAAGCATTTGATAGACCTATCTGGGGAGAACGAAACAACCCTCAAGCTGAACATCAAGCATTGAGGGTACTAGCATACTTTCGTAAACACGGTCTTCCGGTCTTACATATTCAGCACATATCTGATAATCCCCAGTCGCAATTTCATAACAAACAAAATCAGGAGTTTAAAAGTGGATTTGAACCATTTGCTTCAGAACCTGTCTTTCAAAAAACGGTTAATAGCGCCTTTATTGGAACAAATCTTGAAACCTATTTACGAAAAAATCAGATTTGTCATTTAATCGTTGTTGGTTTGACTCTGCCTCATTGTGTATCTACTACGACACGAATGGCAGCAAATCTTGGTTTTGAAGTCACTTTACTAGCAGATGCCACTGCCAGTTTTACCCTATCTAACAAAAACGGTCAGGCCATCTCTCCTGAGACTATCCATGAGATTAATCTCCTTTCTCTACAAGATGAGTTTGCTCAAATTCTTACTACAGAAGAATTTTTAACCCAAGTACAAGTATAAAAGAATCCGTCAACTCTTATTTGAGCTGACGGATTTTGAATACAGTAATGTAGTGAACCAATACACAAATAGGTAAATTTGGACCTTAGAACTGATGATTAACAATTATTCATAAATGTCTATAGATACACTCAGAACTGACCATACTAGTCTACCCCCTTTAGAGCACTAATCATGTCAATCTTTCTCATACGAAGACTAATAAAATAAGCAGTCCCTAAAGATGTAAACCAAACCAATAACGTAGCAAAAACAAGGACATACATACTGACATAAGCGGTATACTCAATTCGAATCGTCGAAAATGTTGCTACATACTCTTTCAAAAACCATATTCCTAAAGGAATTCCTACTAGCCACCCAATAAAGGTAGTCAGTATAGTCTCAAGAAGAGTCACCATCTGTAGATATTGATTAGAAAATCCTAATACTTGCAATGTAGCATAGTCTCTCATTCTCTCTACAAAGTTTAAAGAACCCAGATTATAGAGAACAATAATAACCAGTAATAAAGCAAAGCCAATAATCATTAGAAATACACTCATCAAACTAGCTACAAAATCATAGGCATTTTTTTCTTGGCTCCCTTTTTCAATGACAGATAGAACACCTTTGTCTTGCTTAATAGTATCTTGGTCCACCTCTGATCCAACTAATAAAGTATGTGGAGTAAAATCTCCCCCTGCTTTTTCAAAGACTCTAGCATGAAGATAGGCCCCTTGATTGGTTTCACTTGTGACAATCCCTTTTACTTCAAACTTGTAAGTATGACCATCTTGATAGGGAGTCACATTTAAAAAATCTCCGACTTTAATACCTGCTAAACGGGCAAATGATCTAGTTATATACAAACCATCATCTTTCAAAGAATCCGCACTCTCTGTTTTTGCTTGGATCATATCTCCATCATCAAATATAATCAATAAACGATTGTAGCCATCATCTGGATTAAAATGTGCCTGTGAAATTTGTACACCTTGCCCACCATATCTAGACTTAGAAGATGTATAATCCGCTACGGTTAGGCGTTTTGAATAAGAAAAATCTTCATTGTATGCCTTATCAACAAGATGATTCATAGACACAGGCATACCAATTCCAGCAATCAGTAACATCATACTTCCTGCAACTCCCACGATTCCCATCAAAACTCGAATACGATTAAACGAGGCATCACGAATTGCCCATCTAGAAGGATAAGAAATTCGTTGCCAGATAGAGGAAAATCTTTCCACAAAAACAGATTTAGCAACTTTTTCTTTACCTCTTAAAAATATTGCTGGTAAGCCTCTAGCTGACTCTCTAGAAGCTAAATAGGCAGCTAAAACACAAATAATAATGACTACAATACCGACAACCATTGATGAAGACGAATAAGATATTTGCCAATTTGGAAGTGTAAACATTGACTTTTGAGTTTCTAGTACAAACCATGACATCAAGGGAGAAATAGCAAAGCCTGCGAAACTTCCTAATAAACTTACTACTAAGCCAAATAAAATATAATGTAAACTGATAGCCTGATTTGAAAAGCCTAAAGCCTTTAATACAGCAATCTCTTTTGTTTGGCCATCAATCAAACGCTGAATGGTTGTAAACATAGCCAAAATAGCTAACAAAATAAAGATAAAAGAAAATAAGTAAGATAAGTTTCTAATTTGCCCAACTCGATCGGTAGCTTCTGATATTTCAGTTAAACTTTTTTGATCTTGATAAGAAACTAAATCGCCCCCAAAAATAGACTCTAAATCTCCTCGCAAATCTACCTTAGAACCGTAAATTTCTAAGGCATTATCTGACGATAAACCCAGAATTCCTTTTGCAATTTCATTATCTGCAATATAACCATAGGCATCATTGTCAGGATTTGGAGCTATATATTCCATACTACCTGTAAAATAAATCTTATCTGTTGCCTGAACAAATCCTACAATTTTTAAATCTATCTGTTCTCCTCTTGATGAAATAGAAATTGAATCTCCAATCTGTAAACGATTCTTCTTCGCATAATTCCCATCAATCCAAATCGAATCTTGTTTTCCTTCAGAAAAACGACTTCCTTCTGTTACTGTAACCAGTTGATTATCTGTAATCGTTTCAAGATTGATTCGTCCGTCAGTCTTGTCTAAACGAACAATATTAGCAAAGCCTTTCTTTTTACTGACAACTTTTTCAACAGAAGATAATTGTTCAACCTGCTTGATTTTTGATTCATCAATTTGTCTCGCTTGAACCCAAACAACAGGAAGTTCAGATTGTTTCAGATAACTCTCTAGACTCTTTTCAAGTCCATGCCAAGCTCCTTGTAGACCTACAAAGATTAATACACTTAATAGAGACATCAGAAAAACAGAGAAAAATTGTTGCCAATTTTGCCGAAGATCTCTTAATAATTTTATATGAAGATACCTCATCCCAGCACCTCTTCATTATTCTCTATTTTTTCAATACTTCCATCTTTCAAATATATAACTCGATCTGCAAATTTAGCAAACTCTCTATTATGTGTAACCATTACAACTGCAGCATTCCCATTTCTAGAAACTTCCTTCAATAGAGTTAAAATACTATCACCTGTCTTTGAATCTAACGCTCCTGTAGGTTCATCACACAATAATAGACTAGGCTCTTTAGCCAATGCCCTTGCAATTGATACACGTTGCATTTCACCTCCAGAAAGTTGATTAGGAAAATTATTTTTTCTATGAAGTAAACCAACTTGAGCTAAATACATATCAATTTCTTTATTGTTTTTCACTAAATTTGCTGCAATACCTATATTCTCCTTGGCTGTTAAACTTGGAACTAAGTTATAAAATTGAAAAACAAAACCAATTTTATCTTTTCGATAAGCAGATAATTCCTTGTCCGTAAACTTTGTTACTAGTTCCTCATCAAATATAAAGGTTCCTGATGTCGCACGATCCATCCCACCAAGTAAATTTAGTAACGTACTTTTCCCTGAACCTGATGGACCTAAAATAACTGTAAATTTCCCTTTCTCAATAGAAAAACTAACTTGATCTAAAGCACGAACTTCTTGCTCTCCTACCTTATAAATCTTACTAATATTTTGAAACTGAATCATACATACTCCTAATATCTTGTCATAAATTTTATTTTTTCCTTTAATGTAGGCTCTTCATACTGTTCTATGATACGTTTAGATACTGCTTCCCTGTTTTCTCGTATAACCTTTTCAGCTAAGGAAATAGCCTCATCTACTGGAACAACTATTGGCAACTCATAATGTTGAATGATCTGATTTAACCGTTCTTTCTGACTACCTTTGACACAATAAGGTGTCAGACCCAAATTCCTATAAGCTTCATATAATTCCTCATCTGATAAATTTCGATACTCTTCAGATACTGGTCTATGCCCATCTGGATCCATTGCAAACTCTACTGGTAAATGAACAACATCTGTATACCACAATTTCGCATGATTCTTAGAGACAACCCCATAAGCAGTCAAATATTTTTTGAAAAATCGTCGACCCGGAATACCTAAAATAGATTTCATCAATCGATGAATGAATGCTGATCCTGGATTAATTCCTACCTTCATTCGAACAGTCCCGTAAATCCATTCATTCAATACTGAACCATCTGATAGAAAACTTCCATGTTCCTTGTATAGAATTCCTTCTGTACGAATTCTCTCCTCAAAACGCTTTAGCCCTAGTGCCATTAATTCAGTTGATGACATATCCTGAAATCTTCTGCCAGGATATAAATCTGTCAAAATTTCCCTCGCAGACAAAGCGTCGATTAAGGGAAGTCCCGTTGCAATCGAAAGAGCTGTAGCAGTTGTTGTCTTACCTGTAGAATAAGTGCCTGATATGACTAACCTTAATTCTCTATTTCCCATCACTGTCCCCCTCCATCAGGTAATTTTTGAGCTATTTTACTTTTAAAGACTACCTTATGATCTATATCATATCCAGACATTTCGTAGACTTTCCAATGTTCTTCTCTAATTTTTAATAATCTATTTTTTGAAACACTACCACTGAGCTCCACTACTCCGTTCAAAATTGGTGAATTCAAGTCTGCACTTACTTGCTTCATCCACATGGTATTGCTCTCCTCTCGAGATATCTCTTCGATATGGTAGGCTAACATCTCTGCCATTTGAGAAAAAATAATCAGAAGCTCTAACAAACTATAATAATTCTGTTCTAGACTACCTACACCACTATATTCAATATCTTTGATCAATACTTGCTCTGCTTTACAAGATATACTACTATCTGAAAACTCAACATCGTATATATCATGTTGTCTATCTCTTAAATGAGTTGATAAAAAATCTCTACCTTGTTCTCCTATAGCAGCTACATTTTCCATACATTCTAATAATTGATATCCTAAACAAACTTTCATATCCATTACCAAGCAATCAAATTCAATCACTTGGTTCGTCATTTTGAAATTTTGTAATTCTAATTTTAAATTTACCAATTCTTCTATAGCTTTTATCCCTGACTTTATCTCAAAATGGCTTAACCTATACTGATTTAATCTCACTCCCATTCTTTTCAGTATTTCACTTCCAAATAAATGAGCTAATACTATTCCATCTAATGTACTCAGGTGTTGCTGTATGATTTCAGATTGTTTACTAGACCACAAACCTTCTTGATGAAGAGACCCAACTCCTTCTAAAATATTTTTCAACTTAACTTCATAAGTCGTCTTCTTATGCCCTCTGCCAAAATAACGATTTTTATTGTCTCCAAGTAAATAATCTACTGTTAGCATATACTTCTCCAATCTTTTAAACTGACTCTATCTTAAACAAAAAAAGACAAGAAAGAATCCGTAATTTACGAAAACCTTCTTGCCTTTTTAGTATAAAATTATAAAGATACTAGATTTAATCGAATAGCCTCACGTACAGCTCCAACTCTACTCGTCACTCCCAACTTTGAACAAATATTTGAAACATGGGTATCCACTGTTCTCCTGCTGACAAATAAACTATTTGCTATCTTTTCATTAGAATATTCTTTTACAATCAGTTCCAATACACTTAACTCCGTATCTGTCAATAGATTATTTTCTTGCTTTTCTAACAAACCATCTGGAATAACGTGATTTCCCTTATAAACAGCATAAATTGCACTTTTAACATCCAAATAAGAACTTTCTTTGGGTAAAAAAGCTTGAATCCCAAAATCCATCGCTCTCTTATGTAACAAAGTGTCATAAAATCCTGATAAAAGAACTATCTTGGGAACTGTATTCAGAAATCTATTTATTTGACTAATAACATCAAATGCCGTTACTCCTTTCAACATAAAATCCATAACTAGCACATCTACCTTTTCATTCTTAAGACAGAGAAGTAAATCTGCTACTTCTGTATAGGAACCAACAATTTTAAAATCATCTTCCTTTAAAAAATAGTTCTCCAATCCTTGTAATACTAAACTGTGATCATCAATCAAAACCAAACGAATCATTTTTCTTCCCTTCTATAGGTATCCGTATCTTCACACTTGTAGGTTCTATATTTATCTGAACAGTTCCCCCCAATAAATGAACCTTCTCTACAATTCTATTTAAACCAAAATGATGTTCATTAGACTGATAGTTTCCCTTAAAAATACCATCATCTATAACTTCAATTGATAAAATCTTTTCTTTTGTAGATAAATCTACAGTAATTTCTCTAGCATTCCCATGAAGAATACTATTATTTACTAGTTCTTTAACTGTCCTTAATACAAACGTGCCCACTTTATCGTTAACTTTTTCTTCATCTATTGAAAAAGTTGTCATAATCGAAACAGTTTCCATCTTCATGAATTGATTTAATATGCTAGTAATAGATTCTTTCAACCCTAATTCATGCACCATTAAAGGATAGATATTGGAACATAAATCTCTTAATTCAAAAACAATATCATCCAACATCTCTAATAAAGCTCCTCTATTAATGTGTTCACTAATTTCTAACTGCTTTTTATAATAAATAACCTTCTGAATTGTAGTATCATGTATAAACGTTGCAATTTCTTCCCTCTCTAATTCAGTAGCTACAAAAGTATGAAAACTACTAAAGATTCCCTCCATTTTATGGCTAATCAACATCATTTTCCTTATTTCAGGTAACAAAGCTAGTGAAAAAAGAAAAGTGTAAAGAACGAAAAAAATTGGAGAAAATTCTCTTAATAACAGACTAAAAAGAATAATTAGACTAGTAAAAAAAACGGAAAATATCAAGTTATATATGAATGGATTCCACTTCCAAGCAACATATATCATTCGCTCTAGTATCAAGTTATTCACAATAGAGAACAAAATAAGCAACAATAGAGGAATACTATAAATAAACGAAACTTCCTTACCAATCGGGAAAATATATCCAAAAAATAAAGGAAATAAGGCCAGAACTGCTAAAAATAAGGTATGAATTGGCAGCATTTCTCTTCTCTGATAGTAATTTATAAGCATCTTTAACAGTAGGATAACTAAAAAGAAAAATACTAAATAAAATACTCCCCTAGAAAAAAAGATGGTTAAAAAATCAATAGGCTGTATAAGATTATAAACATACAAAAGTTGAGTGATGAGTGAATAGCCCAGTATAATACGAGAAAAGTTAGAAATGGTTGAACCTTTTATCTTTAAGACTAACACTCTAATGAAGATATCCATGAATAATGGAAATAAAGTCAAGTATGAAATTAATAGACTACGACCAAATACATCTCCTATACTTGATGGAATGATCGATAATAGCATCAGACTAGTATAACTAATAAAATAAAAATATCGTTTCCCAGTTTTTCCTTTACTTCTGCCTTTTATGTATAAGCGAAATAACAGTAGAATCAGAAAAGCAATGATTGATAAAACAAGAAAGATAATTTGGCTTGATCTCCCAGATTCTATTATTAAAGTCTTTGAAATTCCCCTATCTAACACTGTCACAGAATGAAGCGGTTCAACAATTAAAAATCGAGATAATAAGAAATTACTATCTGGATTCTGATCGTCTATTTGTATAATAGATGACCCTATTATCTCTTGATGATTTGCAAAGCTTCCCAGATTATGGACTTGTCTAACTATCCACTCATTCTCATGTTTATCTACGGTGATTCCACTGTACGTTCGGTTAAAAATTGAAAACGAAAAATAAAGAAAGAAAATAAATAACAAAACCAAAGAAAATCGAAACATTTTTGACTTCATTGTTTGTAACACTCCACATTTCACTTGATATTGATGTTTATTCTACCATTTTTTCATTCAATAAGACAGGTTTTATAGTTAAATTTATTCTTTTTTCTTTCGAGATATAACTGATACAATCTTCTGGTAGGTGAAATCCTACCTGATTTGACTTTTGAAGACAAGATGAAAACCGCCTACGAGCACTTGAAACGCTTGATTAACCTCAAAGGAGAAAACGTAGCAGTTCGTGAATTCCGTGGCCTCGCTCCTCACTACCTCCGTGGAACATCTGGCGCTGCCAAACTCCGTGGAGCTATTTCACAAGCTAGCACTCTGGCAGAGATTGAGACTCTCTTGCAGTTGGATAAGGCTTAAAATGGTTCATACTGCTCTACTGATTATCGATATGCAAAAAGCATTTGATAACCCTATCTGGGGAGAACGGAATAACCCTCAAGCTGAACAACAAGCATTGAGGGTACTGGCATACTTTCGTAAACACGGTCTTCCAGTCTTACACGTTCAACACATATCTGACAATCCCCAGTCGCAATTTCATAACAAACAAAATCAGGTGTTTAAAAGTGGATTTGAGCCAGTTACTGCAGAACCTATCTTTCAAAAAACGGTTAATAGCGCCTTTATTGGAACAAATCTTGAAACATATTTACGAACAAATCAGATTTGTCATTTAGTCGTTGTTGGTTTGACTCTGCCTCATTGTGTATCCACTACCACACGAATGGCAGCAAATCTTGGGTTTGAAGTCACTTTACTAGCAGATGCTACTGCCAGTTTTACCCTATCTAACAAAAACGGTCAGACCATCTCTCCTGAGACTATCCATGAGATTAATCTCCTTTCTCTACAAGATGAATTTGCTCAAATTCTTACTACAGAAGAATTTTTAACCCAAGTATAAGTAAAAAATAATCCGTCAACTCTTATTGAGCTGACGGATTTTCTTTGATTGTAAAAATTCAAATACTGAGGGTTATTATTGACTCAAAGCAACACTGGAAACCTTACCATCCGCTCCTGTTGTAATTTGGATGACTTTTCCTCCACCAATTTTGGCATTATACTTGCCATCATCAAGAGTATAAGAATAGCCTTTGAGAGAGTAATTTTCTTTCTTTCCATCAGAAGATTCTACTGTAAATTGACCACCTGATGAAACTGTGATGGTTTCGCCATTGGCACCCTTCCAGTTGCCCGCTGCAGCTGAGAAATCACCGTCTACCATGGTTAAAACACCCTTGTAGCGTTTATTTTGCTCTGCTTGCTTGTCTTGAAGTTTGCGGTCAGTTGTAGGATCATAGCTTGATTGGTTAGACTGGGCTTGAGGAGCTTGTTGAGTTGAAGGAGTCTGAGCAGGAGTTTGTTGACTAGCTGCTTGTTGATTAGACACTTCTTGACCTTGTCTTTGCTCTGGTGCTGTCGCCGCTTGTGATGGCGTTGCAGTTGCTGAAGATTGATCCGTAGATGCCTTGGCCTTTTCAGATGAAGCTGAACTTGAGGACTTCTGAGTCTTGCTTTCTTTGCTAGCAGAAGCTGCTTTAGAGCTTGATGATTGGCTTGTCTTAGCAGAACTGCTTGCTTGAGTTGTTTCCTTTTTATTTCCACAAGCCCCTAATAGTAGGGTAGAAGCTAATACAGTTGCTGTCATCAATTTGATATAGGTTTTCTTTTTCATTTTTCTACTCCTTTGTAATATTTTAGAAATATAAAGAAATCTTTTTGTAATATAATTGTAACATTCAAATTTGAATATGTCAACAATTTATCTAAACTATTTTAAAAATCTTAAATACTTTAGATACATTTTCTCCTCCTACTCTTCTATTCGTAATAAAACAGAAAAATAGGAGATTTTCCTATTAAAAATTTGAATTTATTTTTGTGAAATCGCTTGCACCTTTAAGTACAAAGGAATATAATAACATTGAAATAGAATATAGGAGGTGCACTCTTATGCTAAATAAGTATTATAAGTATCTTCCTTGGTTGATTTTGGGAGCAATTGGCTCTTATCAATCAGCCGCTTACTATGCGCGAACTGCATTTGATGTGTTTTATCTGACTACAATCTTTTTGATTGTTTATATCGCCTTGTTATTTTTACATGAGAACTATCTCAAGTATCGATACAAAGACTTCTTTACTCACCTGTTGAGCAATTCTAAGAGAGATAGCCATCCCTAAAACAGTCGCAACAGCAAATCAAACTAATAAAGGCAAATAAAGAGATCGGGAACTTTTCCCGACCTCGTTTTTTATTTCAATTGATAGGTTTTTCTTGGTTTCTTTTTAGGCACTCGTTTGAGTCCGACTTCTTCTACATATTCTCCGTATTTTACGAGAAAGTTATTGCTGACGATTGGACGACCGGGGTTGATAAGATTGACCAGTTCAGTCCCTTCGTAGACAGTGAACTCCTCCTCCAGCAGATAGAGGAAGGTCGGATTCCAGTCGAGGCGTCCTTGGATTCGTTTGATAGATTCTTGGATAATGGCATAATGATCAAAAGCGAAGGCTTGCTCCTCCAACTCCACTCCCTCTAGGTAGCATTTCCCTGTCTGAAAATCGACATCTACAAAAACAACATCCTTGGCATCGTCTCCTGCTTGAACAAGTTCTAATGCACAACTAGGTAAATAAACCAAGTGGGCAATAGTCACTGTCCAGCCCCGTGGGTCACGGCCGGGGGTCGATACGGTCATCAATTGCTCAATTTTTTCCAAAGGAAGATCGAGATTGACTTCTTCTCTCACCTCACGCTGACAAGCATGCGCAGCGTCTTCGCCCTTGTCCATAAATCCTCCAACCAGAGCCAAACAGTTTTGATAAGGGTGAGCCTTGCGACGAATTAATAAAAGCTTGATCTTTCCTTCGACAAAGCAGTAGGCTACCATATCTACTGTCACACTTGGTTTTTCATATTGAGGGAGTTCCTGCTTGTAGTACCAATCCAAAAACTCCTCCTGACTGGCATGGATTTCATAATATTCTTTTTCCGTCATCCCTGCTGGAATCTTTATGTCTGCCATCTTATGCCTCCTTTCGAACTGCCTTGGTCCATTGGTACCATCCCACTAGACTGTTCAGTGTGTAAACCCAGTACATCCCTTGGATGTGGATATTTTCACCCCACCAGAGGTAAATACTAAAGAGATTAGTAGCAATCCAGAAAATCCATTGCTCACGATAGAGACGTGTCATCAAGAGCTGACCAACACCATTGGTCGCATCGGTAACACTATCACGGAAAGGGCGAGCACTATGGATACTTTGGTAAGCCAAGCCCATACCAATCCAGATGATAGCAGTCAAAGCCAAGTACTTGAGCCAGTCAATCACAGATAATTTCTTAGCTTCAAAGTGAGATTCTTCTACTTTTCCTTGGTCATTGATACGATTGGACAGCCAAGCATAGAGACCAATCGGCTGCATGACAAAGAAGTAAACGGTCGTCAAAACTTCGCCATAAAAAGTTGCATTCATGGCCAAGATCAAGTAGATTGCTGAGTTAATAGCCCCAAATAGATAATTGCTTGCACGCCCTTCTGCTACCAAGATAACACAGACAATTCCAGTCCAAGAGGCAAACAAGCTCAGCCAGTCATGACTTTCTGTATTTTGCGTGAATTCCAAGATCAAGGGAACACTTGACAAGGCGATGAGATACAACCACTGGAAGAGACTACGTCCTACAAAGAGATCTTTCCAGAGCAGGTTCATGATTCCTGCAAAACCGATCTTGCGGGCTTCTGCATGGACATTTTTAAAGTTTTCGATAAATTGTGTGATTTTTTCAGTTAGTTTTTTCATATTTTTCTCCTAATCTGCTTGGTAAATGGCATCGATAGCCACTTTTGCTGCTTCATAATTGCCTAGATAATTCTCCGCTAGATAAACTAAAGGAATGTTGGTTAAATATCGCTCCCTCATCTGATCCAAATGTTGTGAAAAACTATGACGAATATGGTCTTCTGCCATGGTCATATCTCTAAACCCATCATTGACATAGGAGCCTACAGGTTGTACAAAGAGAATCAAGTCCCATTTTTCTTTTGCTAAAATCGAGGCAAAAAGATTGTCAAAAGTCTCTCCCGATAAGTCCCCTTGATCCTCTGACTCCATGTAATAATCATAGTAACCCTTGGTCACCAGAGAGTTAGTATCTGCGACGACCAATCCCCTATTAGCATTGCTGTCAATTAACTTAGAGGTCTGGTCATACTGTCCCAACAGGAGATAATAATAATCCTTTGGGGTCAATTCATCATCGCGGACATTATTTTTGATCTGGTACTCACGTGCGTATTCCAGGCTGACTGGTGCATCGTAATACCTTGCCAAATCCTTGGCCAAAGTTGTCTTCCCATTGCTAGCACTTCCCATAATCAACACTTTCTTTGTAAACTGACGTCGGAAGGGTTGAGCAATATATTTCCAATATTTGCTTGGATTTTCTCGAATCATAGTCGCTGAGATACCAAACTTTCTTTCTTGCAAAACAGTCTCAAAACCACGATTAGATAATTCTTGCTCGTAGTCACGTTCTCCCACAAAGAAGATTAGTTCTTGCTGGGTTTCATCATAAGAAATCTCCTCTAACATTTGGTCCAACCACTCCTGCCAACCCATAGGGTAACGAGGAAGATTGGTCTCATCTAACTTACAAACCGAGGTCAACTCGTCATCACGAAAAGCCTCTCGGATATAGCGGAATCTTTTTTGAAGCGTTAAGCCTACCTGCTCCCCTCTATCTCCCTCATAGCCTGAAACGACAACCCAGACCTGGTCACACTGCCGCTTGGCTCGCTGAATCAGATCGATATGACCTTGATGAAGCGGAGCAAAGGTTCCAAATACCACTGCTGTTTTCTTTTTCATAAACGCATTGCCTTTTTATATTTTTTGATATTTTCGTTATCTATGTTTTTATTATAAACTATATTTTTATTTTGTCAATAGTTTTTTATTGTTTTTTATAAAAAACTAGCAAAAAAGAGAATCAAGATTGCTCCTGATTCTCCATTTTTATGCAATATCAAATTTTAACTGGCCTGCTTTGACACCAATCTTAAGTGTGCTGCCTGCCACCAAATCTCCCTTAAGAAGAAGTTCTGCCAACTTGTCTTCCACTTCTGTTTGTAGGGTTCTGCGAAGTGGACGAGCTCCCATCTCTGGGTCATATCCTTGATTTGCCAACAATTTCAGTGCGGAAGTTTGTAATTTCAAGTCAATACCTTTTTCAGCCAAACTTGCCACTAAAGGTTTGACCATAATCTTCACCACTTCTTGCATATGGTCGCTAGACAGGCTATGGAAGACTACCTTTTCATCAATACGGTTGATAAACTCAGGTCTATAAGCCTTTTTCAGCTCTTCAAACATGCGTTTTTCCATATTTTCTTGGTCAAAACGAATGTCCTTAGCCCCAAATCCAACTGTCTTGTCATCACGAAGGGCTGTCGCACCAAGATTTGACGTCATGATGATAATGGTATTTGAAAAGTCAACCTTGCGCCCCTTGCTATCGGTCAAGACACCATCATCCAAAACCTGCAAGAGAACATTAAAGATGTCTGGATGGGCCTTCTCTACCTCGTCAAAGAGGAGAACAGAGTATGGTTTGTTGCGAACCTTCTCGGTCAACTCCCCACCTTCTTCATAACCCACATATCCCGGAGGAGCTCCGTTGAGACGACTGGCTGCGAATTTCTCCATATACTCACTCATGTCAAAGCGGATAAGGGCTGATTCGTCATCAAAAAGAACTTCTGCCAGAGCCTTGGCCAATTCGGTCTTACCGACACCTGTAGGCCCTAGGAACATAAAGGAACCAATCGGACGCTTATGACTGCGAATCCCTGACTGGTTGCGGCGAATGGCACGGCTAATACTTGAAACAGCCTGATCTTGACCGATGACACGTTTGTGCAATTCAGCTTCAAGATTTAGGTACTTCTTAGCATCTGTTTGAGTCAGTTTTTGGACTGGGATACCTGACAAACGACTCAAGGTGGTCAAAATATCAGACTCTGTCACCAAGTCTTTATAAACAGGCACTTCCTCTTCTTTTGCGATTAGCTGAGCTGCCTGTTTCCACTTACTATCCATCAAGGCCTTGTCAGCTGGACTCAAACCTGAATCGTCTGCTTTTACATGCTTAGCCTTATTTTGCACTGTTGCTGCTGCTTCATCTAAGAGGTCGATAGCAGAGTCTGGCAAGTGACGGCTAGTCAAGTAACGATGGGCCATCTTGACAGCTGTTTCAACCGCTTCATCTGTGATTTGCACACGGTGATGTTTCTCATAAGTCGCCTTCAAACCTTGCAAAATGGTCATGCTGTCTGCAACACTTGGCTCTTCAATCGTAACTTTGGCGAAACGACGAGAAAGAGCTGCGTCTTTTTCGATGTGTTTTTGATATTCTTCCTGAGTGGTCGCACCAACTGTTCTCAAAGTTCCACGCGCTAAGGCTGGCTTCAAGATGTTGGCCGCATCCAGAGTCGAATCAATTCCACTCCCAGAACCCATGATGGTATGGAGTTCATCGATAAAGAGGATGACTTGGCCATCTTCTTCAATATCCTTGATGATATTGTTCATGCGCTCTTCAAAGTCACCACGGAAGCGTGTCCCTGCAACGACATTCATCAAATCAAGCTCTAACACGCGCATCTTAGCCATTTCCGCAGGTACATCACCACTAGCAATACGCTGGGCAAGACCAAGCGCCAGAGCTGTTTTCCCGACACCAGCATCCCCAACCAAGACAGGATTGTTCTTGGTCTTACGGCTCAAGATTTGAATCATACGCGAGATTTCCTTGTCCCGACCGATGACTGGTTCTAACTTGCCAGAACGCGCTTGCTCTGTCAAATCATGCGTATAGTCCTCGAGACCACCACTCGGAGTCTGCGGCATGCCCATCATATTAGCCATAGAATTTTGCTTGTCAGCTACTGTACGATGGCGTTGGCGTAGAGCCTTGAGGTCTTCACGAGTCCAGCCTGCACGTTCTTCTAGATTTCGACGTAGGGCAGCAATCTTGACCTGATCTTTCTTGTCTTCATAAGAAAAACCAGCCCTCTCCAAGATACGAGTCGCCAAGGCATTACCATCATGCAAAATCGCATAGAGAACATGCTCTGTCCCTAACACCTTAGCATGGACCACTGACGCTACATACTCTGCTTCATCAAAAAGGATCTGCAAACGATGAGAAAACGGCAATTCCGTAAAGGTTTCATCCTGGCTATAGTCCGTTTCAGTCAGTTCCAAAGCGACTTCTTCTAAACGGTCCATCTCATATGGATAATCATTTAAAGTCGCCCCTGCCACACTATAACTATGATTGGACATGGCAATCAACAAGTGCCAAGACTCTAGATAACGAGCTCCAAAATGGCCAGCAACCATGTAGGCACTTTCGATACATTCATTCAATGCTTTTGAATAGTTCATCTTACTTCCCTTTTCTATCTACCTCTTGTATGACCTGTCGTAGCATATTAGCTCGAAGGACTGGAGCTTCTTCTCCTAGAACGCGATCCAAAGCTACTGCCACCAGCAAATTCATCTCCTGGTTGGTCATCAATTCCTGCTCAACCAAAAGCTGCAGAATATCTTCATAAATTTCTTGACTGACCCGCTCACCAATTGAGTAAAGCAGCTCCCTGAGCATTTCATGATGACTAGAAAACTCAATCCGTCCTATACGAATGTATCCTCCGCCACCACGCTTACTTTCAACCAAGTAACCTCTACTTTCCGTAAAGCGTGTCTTGATCACATAGTTAATCTGACTAGGAACAACCTGGAAAGTATCTGCCAACTGACTCCGTTGCAACTCCACGATACCAGATTGATCTAAAATCGCCTTGATGTAGGCCTCAATATGATCCGATGTATTTTTAAATCTCATTACAAACCCACCTCTCTCTTTAAACCTTGACTATCTTTGACTATTATACCGAAATTTTCTCATTTTTAAAAGAAAAAGGGCGCTGGTAAAGTATAATCTTCACCAACCCCCTATTTTTCTACTTATCTAAGCCTAATTCTGCCAAGATTTGACGTTTGTAGGCAATCTTTTGGACTTCCTTGTCCTCATCTCCCGACCAATCTAGTTTAATTTCTGAAACAATCTGCCCAGGGCGATTTTTCAAGATATAAATGCGGTCGCTGAGATTGAGGGCCTCCTCGATACTATGTGTGATAATCAAGGTCGTCAGCTGTAGCTGTTTGTGAATTTCTAGATACCAAGCGTGGAGTTCCATCTTTGTCATCTCATCCAAGGCGCTAAAGGCTTCGTCTAAGAGAAAGAGCTTGTGCCCGAAAAGGTAAGTTCGAAGCAAGGCTACACGCTGACGCATCCCCCCACTAAGTTCATGAGGATACTTGTCTCGTACAGCTGTCAACTGGAAGGTCGCAAGAATTTCATCCGCTCGGGCAATAGCTTCTGCCTTATCCACTTTTTGAATCAAGAGAGGCAGTATGATATTGCCCAGCACAGTCTTGTGCTCCAAGAGCAGATCCTTTTGTAACATATAACTCACGCGCCCCTTGGGATTTTCTTCACCATCAAGGACAATTCTCCCTGACTGAACTTCTAAAATCCCCGCAATTAAGTTGAAAAGCGTAGTCTTACCAACACCACTTGGGCCTAGGATAGAAACCACTTCACCTGAAGTGACTTTCAGATTGATGTCCTCTAAAATCCTCTCCTGACCATAGGCATAACTGACGTGTTCTAGTCTAATTTCTGTCATTATTTCACAAATTCGTTGGTGAAGCCTTTGTCTGTCAAATCTTCTTTAAGGATACCATTTTCTTTATCCCATTTGTAGAAGGCATTCCAGCGAGCTGCATCAAATTGCCCCCATTTTTCCTTGTCGCTTGCGTATTCTTTTGACAAGTATTTTTGAGATTCGATGACAAAGTCACGTTTTTCCTTGAGTTCAGGTGCATTTTTGATGAGGATATCAGCTGCTTCCTCTGGATGCTCCATAGCATATTGGTAGCCTTTTTTGATAGCTTGGATGACTTTACGTGCTTCTTCTTTGTTGTCTTTGAGGTAGTCGTTGTTAGCAATGATGACTGGTGAGTAATAGTCAAATTCTTTAACGTAGTCTTTCAAGTACATAAAGTTAGCATCTACACCTTGAGATTTGGCAAGGATACCATCCCATCCGTAGTAGATCCATGCAGTATCAAATACTCCATTGGCAATCGGTGTAATTGAGTTTGAGTCGTTATTTGGTACTTTTTCAACCTTCTCAAAGTCTCCACCTTGAGATTCTACCAAGGTTTTCAACATAGCAAGTTCAGTTGGGTCATTCCAAGTTCCGTATTTCTTACCAACCAAGTCTTTTGGACTAGCTACATTGTCAGATTTACGAGAGATGATTCCTGATGTATTGTGTTCTACGATAGCTGCAACGGCAGTGATTCCTGCGCCTTTTTCCAATTTTTTAGCCATATAGTCTTGGAAATAGACTGCAAATGGTGCCTTACCGTTAATAACCAAGTCAGAAGAACTTTCTTCTGGTGGCAATTTCAAATCAACATCCACTCCAGCTTCTTTGAAATAACCTTTTTCCTTGGCCACATAAAGCCCTGTGTGGTTGGTATTTGGCGTCCAGTCTAGGATAAAGTCAATCTTCTTGAGTTCTGCTTCCTTATTATCCTTAGAAGCAGTTCCTTGACCACAGGCCACAAGCACAACAGCTACAAGAGCTGTTAAAACAGTTAAAAACACTTTCCATGTTTTCTTCATTTCAATTTCCTCTTTTCTTTTTCAGAAACATTCTTATTCTACGAACGTTTCCATTTAATAACATATTTTTCACTGACATCAACCAGCTTCATACCGAGAAGACTGATAATCGATACCAGAATAATAATAGCAAACATAGTATCATACTGAAACAGTTTCTTGGACTGAATCATGTAGACACCTAGTCCTTCAAAGCCTCCCAACCACTCAGATACTACTGTTGTGATAAAGGCGTAGGAGACACTGACCCTCAGACCAGCATAAAAGTAAGGCAGACTGACAGGGATTTTAAAATGCCACAGGATTTGCCAAGGTTTGGCCCGCATCAGACTAAACAAGGTCAGCATATCCTTGTCACAATGCCTAAAACCGTCCAAAATGCTGACGATGATAGGAAAGGTTGTTGTCAAGATAATCAAGACAATCTTGGGCAAAATCCCATAACCGAGCCACAAAACCAGGATAGGGGCTATGGCAATGGTCGGGATAGTCTGAACAACCACCATCATAGGGTAAATCAGATCGTTAAGCCAAGTCAAACTGTCCATAAGCACAGCCATGAGACAGGCAATCAAGACTCCCAAAATCAGTCCCAATAAAGCCACTCTCAAGGTGGCCCAGCTATGGTGCCAGAGAAATTCTCTATCACGAACAAAGGACAGGAGAATTTCAAGAGGTGTCGGCAGGATAAACTTGGGGAGAAGTTTAAGAAAACCTGCTAACTGCCAGATTGACAAGACCCCCATAAAGCCCAATAGACTAATGTGTCGTCTCAGTATACTTTTCAAGTTTCTCATCAATACTTAAAATCTCTCCTACATTTATTTTGACATTGGCAAAAACATTATCTGCCTCCTGCCCTGCCACTTCTAGCGCTTCTTTGAGAATGCGCATAAGCTCATCAAACTCCCCTTCCAAGACCGTTTCAAATGGTGTCACCACCATAGTCACCTCTTGAGCTTGCAGATAAGCAATGACTTGATCGATAACAGCAATCCGATCAATCCCCTGTGATAGGGGTAAAATTTGCAAGGCGATGCTTGCTTTCATAAGAACCTCCTCTTCTCGTTTTCCTTTGACAAAAAGAAAAACCTTTGCCATATATGGAAAAGGTCAAGAGTAGACTAAGTATCGTTCCCTACGCTGGCATTACCCAGATCAGGTGCGGTCGAAGCTTAACGCTTCCTCTCAGACTGTACACAGACTCCCATATATTATATGGACATATGATAGCGCAAAACAAAAAAAATGTCAAGGAAACTGCTTACAGAAAAGAGTAGGAAATTTTCCTACTCCCATTTTCTATACTCGTTCTCCATCACTATTTACTCTGTAGCCATCCACTGTCGTATTGACAGCTAAGGCGCCTGAAGAGTAAGAATAATACCACTTACCAGAGACTTGATACCACCCCGTTTTCATTGCCCCTGAACTATCTAAATAATACCACAGACCATTTTCCTTTAACCAGCCTGTCTGCATTTCACCAGATGATTTCAAATAATACCAACTAGATCCATCTTTCAGCCAGCCTGTTGATTTAGATCCATTTGATTTAAAATGATACCAACTACCATTTATTTTCTTCCAACCGACAGTTGAACTGTTATTGGATCCATAGTTAGAGCTATTTCCTGATTGATTCTGATAATTCTGTGAAGAGGTTACTCCCTCTAGCTGGATATAGCGACGACTTCCGTTATAAGCCGTATAACTCAACCACTTGTACCCATCTTTTTCGAGAATTTGATCATAATGAACATTCTCCCCAGGATAATAGTAATCAATTGCAGTTGCTCCAGCTAGAGGCTGATTTTTGATAGCAGCCTTAGTCTTAAAATAATGTGTTCCTCCTGTTGAAACTGAGGATTGACTATTCCCAACACTGCCACCAGCTAAATCTTTAAAATGAATAAAGCCAGTCATAGTATTCGCCTTCACGACGCGCTTATTGTAAGATTCCCTTATTCCATAATTGTATTCTTCAATCTCAATCTCATCTCCTATTACATTTGACACCCAAGCAACATGACCATAAGTTCCTGCAGTCGACCAAGCAATGGAGCCAATCGCTGGTCTATTATCGACACGATAGCCTTCACGACGAGCACGATAGCCCCATTCATTCGCATTCCCATAAGCCGCCGGAATCTCAAAACCATTGACATTACTCAAACGAAAGGCTGCAAAAGAAGTACACTGACGAGAATACATGCGCCACTTATCAATCTCCTGGCTCCCATTTTTATAATGAGCAGGATAATCATCCCCACGCGCAATCGATCCATTTCCTCCGGAATAGGCATATACACTATTACCCGCTGCTAACATCAATCCTACTACTAAAAAGGGAACAACCTTTTTAGCTGATTTTCTAAAAGAAAATCTTGTCTCTGCTACTTTAAATGGTGAAATTTTCATTCTTCCTCCTTGAAAAATAATATAAATCGAAGATTACCTTCACTTAAACTATTCGGAGAAAAAAAGAAAAAGTGAGAAAATTTCTCACTTTAGTCAAGATAATGAATCAAATTCTTTTCTGTAAGGATATCTGAGTAAGTAAAGGATTCAACGTAAACATTAGCTTGTTTATCTCCTTCAACGTTTCCAAATTCAACGATAAATAGGGATGGATAAACCTCAATTAGCTTACCCAATCTATTTTTTTGGCGCTTACGACCATTCTCCAGAGTCATTTCTACGACTTGTCCCTCATGTGCCTTGATTTCTTCTTTGATTTTTTTCATCTTGGCTACATCTGTAAATGCATCTGACATCTTATGCCTCCCTCTTTGAGATACTTGAAAATTTATTGTATTCTTTTTGAAAAATTAATTCCACCGTTCCACGAGCTCCACTACGGTTTTTCTCGATAATAACCTCTACCTTATTATTCGGTATGCCTTCCTCTTCTTCACCACCACGCTCATAGTAATCGTCGCGATAAAGAAAGGCTACGATATCAGCATCCTGCTCAATAGACCCAGATTCACGAATATCAGACAAGACCGGTCTCTTATCCTGACGTTGTTCTACACCACGAGAAAGCTGACTTAGAGCGATTACTGGAACCTTCAGTTCCTTAGCTAAAATTTTCAACTGACGTGAAATTTCTGAAACCTCTTGTTGACGATTTTCTCGACCTGTTCCCGTGATAAGCTGCAAATAGTCTATTAAAATCAAACCAAGATTTCCAGTTTCTTGAGCCAGTTTACGAGAACGAGAACGAATCTCTGTAATCCGAATCCCTGGCGTATCATCGATATAGATACTTGCATTAGCTAGATTCCCTTGAGCAATGGTATATTTTTGCCACTCCTCATCAGTCAATTGACCCGTACGGATAGAATGCGATTCCACCAAACCTTCTGCCGCCAACATACGGTCCACTAGACTTTCCGCACCCATTTCGAGCGAAAAGATAGCAACCGTTTTGTCTAACTTGGTTCCAATATTTTGCGCAATATTCAAAGCAAAGGCTGTCTTACCAACCGCCGGACGGGCTGCTAGGATAATCAACTCCTCCTCATGAAGTCCAGTCGTCATATGATCCAAGTCACGATAGCCTGTCGCAATACCTGTAATATCGGTCGTTTGTTGCGAGCGAGCTTCCAGATTTCCAAAGTTGATATTCAACACATCTCGAATGTTCTTAAATCCACTTCGATTAGCATTTTCGCTGACATCAATTAGTCCTTTTTCTGCCTGAGCAATGATTTCATCAGCTGGTTGCGAAGCCTCGTAAGCTTGATTGACAGACTCTGTCAACTTGGAGATTAATCGACGTAGCATGGCCTTCTCTGCAACAATCTTAGCATAATACTCCGCATTAGCAGAAGTTGGCACAGAATTGACAATCTCAACCAAGTAAGACAGGCCACCAATATTCTGTAAATCACCTTGATTATCAAGAATGGTACGAACCGTTGTTGCATCTATAGCATCGCCACGATCGGATAAATCGACCATAGCTTGGAAAATCAAACGATGGGCATACTTAAAAAAGTCCCGAGACTCAATATATTCTCGCACAAAAACAAGCTTACTCTCGTCAATAAAGATAGCCCCTAAAACGGATTGCTCAGCTAAGATATCTTGAGGTTGTACTCGTAACTCTTCTACTTCTGCCATCAGACTTCCCTTCCTTTTACAATCTTGTCAAGAAAGTGTAAATTTACCCTTCTTTCACACGAAGATTGATTACACTTGTAATATCTTGATAGATTTTCACTGGTACATCAATCAAACCAACAGCTCGAATCGGAGCTTGTACTTGAATATGACGTTTATCAATCTTAATTCCAAATTGCTTTTGCAATTCTTCTGAAATTTTCTTATTGGTAATAGAACCAAAAGTACGGCCATCTGGACCAACTTTTTCAACAAATTCTACAACCGTTTCTTCTGCTTCTAGTTGGGCTTTAATTGCTTTTGCTTCTGCAATCATCTCAGCATGAGCTTTTTCTTCAGATTTTTGTTTACCACGAAGTTCACCTACAGCTTGAGCAGTTGCTTCTTTTGCTAAATTCTTTTTGATAAGAAAGTTTTGTGCATAACCTGTTGGTACTTCCTTAATTTCACCTTTTTTACCTTTTCCTTTAACATCTGCTAAAAAGATTACTTTCATTCTTCTTTCTCCTTTTCCTTTATTTCATTTAATACAATTTCTGTCAGTTTTTTACCTGCTTCTGACAAGGTTGAATCCTTAATTTGAGCTGCTGCCAAATTAAAGTGGCCTCCACCTCCCAGCTCTTCCATGATCCGTTGTACATTCAGCTTACTACGACTGCGAGCTGAGATAGAGATAAACCCTTGTGTATTCTTCGCAAGAACAAAACTCGCTTCAATACCTGACATAGCTAACATGGCATCTGCTGCCTTACTAATAACAACTGTATCATAGCATTTCGAGTCCTTAGCCTCTGCTATCAGTACATCTGAACCTAATTTACGCCCCTGTAAAATCAGTTCATTGACCTCACGATATTCTTCAAAATCCGTCGCAGCCATTTCCTGGATAGCAATACTATCGCTTCCGCGCGTTCTGAGATAGCTAGCAACATCAAATGTCCGACTAGTCACTCGTGAGGTGAAATTTTTAGTATCCAACATCATACCAGCCATTAAAACACTTGCTTGCATACGACTCAAACGATTTTTCTTAGAATTCTGGAACTGAATCAATTCCGTTACCAACTCACTGGCACTACTTGCACCACTTTCGATATAAGTAATAACCGCATTATCTGGAAAATCCTGATCCCGTCTGTGGTGGTCGATGACGATGGTTTGGGTAAATAAATCATAAAAATCTTTTGATAAAGTTAAAGCTGTCTTTGAGTGGTCTACAAGAATCAACAAAGAACGATTGGTCACCATCCCCATTGCGTCCTTAACAGACAACAACTTTGTAACTCCTTCTTTTTCTAAGAATGAAACAGCTCGTTCAATATCCGGCGACATTTGTTCTTCGTCATAAATAGCATAGCTATTTTCTGTTACATTACTAGCAAATAACTGCATACCTACAGCAGAGCCAAGAGCATCCATATCTAGATTTTTGTGACCAACTACAAAAACCTGATCCACACTACGAATCTTATCTGAAATAGCCGTCATCATAGCACGCGTACGGGTCCGTGTACGTTTGATTGAGGCAGCAGATCCACCACCAAAATAAACTGGATTTTTCGTTTCGTCGTTTTCCTTGACAACCACTTGGTCGCCACCACGCACTTCAGCCAAGTTCAAGTTGAGCAATGCAACTTTCCCTATCTCATCATGATTTCCATCACCATAAGAAAATCCCATACTTAAGGTCAAGGGCAACTGTCTCTGTTTCGCCTCTTCTCTGAATGCATCAATAACAGAAAATTTATCATTCATCAAGCCCTCAAGCACCGTGTAGTCCGTAAATAGATAAAAGCGGTCCATACTCACTCGACGAGAGAACATGGCATGCTTCCCAGCAAATTCTGAAACAAAATTGGCTACAAAACTATTGATATGACTGATATCAGACTCCGATGTTTCATCTTCTAAGTCATCATAGTTGTCAACGGAGACAATCCCAATCACAGGTCGACTTGTCACTAACTCAACAGTCGCTTCGTATTCTCCAGACACATCAAAGAAATAAAGAACTCCAGATACCTTGTCCATATGAACCGAATAACGGATTTCACCTAAGGTAGCATAAGAACCTGGATTCCCCACAGAAGCCTTTATAATTGTTTGAATTAATGCAACATCAATCTCGCCCACTTCATTAGTCAAAATCAATTCAGCGTAAGGATTGAACCACTCAACTTCACCTGACGATAAGTCTAGTTTAATAACTCCGACAGGCATCTGTTCTAACAAGGTTGTCAAACTATCTTCAGCTTGGTGGTTTACATACTGGATTTGTTCTACTTCACTCTTTGAGTAGTAGTCTCTCTGATGGATGAATAGTAAAATATATGAACCCAAAATAAGTAGCAAAAGAAATAGCGTTACCAGTGTATTCGTTACAAAAACAAGTTGCACAGATAGCACTCCGAACGCCACTATTCCTAATATTAAGGGGAAAATAGGACTTACATAAAATTTTTTCATTCCAAACCTCTTGGCACCCATTATACCATAATAACCACCAAAAAGCGACTTTTTAAAAGTGTAATCAGTAATTCTATCAATTATAAGAAAAAGGAGGTTTACAATTTAGTAAACCTTCCTTTACACATATTGAAATTAAGATTCTTTAACTTCTAACAAGCCAATCTCGCCATCTTCACGACGATAAATCACATTGGTTGTCTGATCTTCAACATCCACATAGATAAAGAAATCATGTCCCAACAAATCCATCTGTAGAATAGCTTCTTCCAAATCCATTGGTTTTAAATCAATTTGTTTTGAACGAACAACTCTAGATTGGACAACATTTGTATCTTCCACCAAAGCATCTGTAAATAATTGACTAGTTGCTACCTTGTTTTTATTTTTACGCTCGATTTTTGTTTTATTTTTACGAATCTGACGTTCAATTTTATCGGTTACAAGGTCAATTGAACCATACATATCTTGAGACACATCTTCTGCACGAAGAGTAATTGAACCAAGCGGAATCGTCACCTCCACTTTAGCCGTTTTTTCACGATACACCTTCAAGTTTACTCGAGCATCCAACTCTTGTTCAGCTTGAAAATACTTTTCGATCTTTTCGAGTTTAGAAACTACATAATCACGAATTGCTTCTGTTACTTCTAGGTTTTCACCACGGATACTATATTTAATCATATGAGTACCTTCTTTCTAAACATTTTTGTTTTTCTGATTTCATTATAACGCTTTCATTTTATTTTTGCAAATTTTTTCCTCATCTTACAAGGGAAAATGTTTTTACATCCTCAGCACCAGCTTCTTCCAACAGCTTCTTCACACGATTTATAGTTGTTCCAGTAGTATAAATGTCATCTATAAGTAGGATTTTTTTAGGAATAGTGACTCCCCTTTTAATAAAGAAAGGAAGTTCTGTCCCCAAGCGTTCTGAACGATTTTTGGAAGAACTGGCCCGCTCTTCTCTCTTCTCTAGTAAGTCTTGCAAAGAGAACTCTGCTGCTTCAACTAAACCTTCAACCTGGTTAAATCCCCTCTCGAGCAATCTTTCAGGACTTAGGGGAATTACAACAAATTGATACTCTTTGTACTTTTTTAACTCCTCACTTAAAACTGAAGCAAAAACTTTTCTTAAAAGGAAGTCTCCATCAAACTTATACCGACTGAAAAAATCCTTCATAGCTTGATTGTAAGTAAAAATCGCTCTATGACTGACTTCAACTTCTTCTTTACACCAAAATTGACAATCTTGACACTTTGTTGACAAACCTGTTTTCATACAGTTTGGGCAGTTTTCTTCTCCAATCCTCTCAAAAGTAGAGTCACAGTCTGAACAAAGACAAGAGTCATCATTCTTCAGAAGTAAGAGACTACTAAAAGTTAAAACAGCCTTCATAGTCTGCCCACATAATAAGCACTTCATAGCCCCGCCTCCTTATTCATCTGCTGAATTTCCTTAATTGCCTTTTTGATTGAAGTATTTAACCCGTCATGGAAGAAAAGCAAATCTCCTGTCGGTCTATCCATGCTTCGTCCAACTCGTCCACCAATCTGAATCAAACTAGATTTGGTAAACAGATGATGGTTGGCCTCTACTACAAAAACATCCACACAAGGGAAGGTAACTCCACGCTCCAATATTGTCGTACTGATAAGTATTGTCAGTTCTCCATCTCGAAAAGCTTGTACCTGCTCTAATCTATCTTCTGTTACAGAAGATACAAAGCCAATTTTCTCATTTGGAAATTGCTCCTGTAAGATTTCTTTTAACTGCTCCCCTTTCTTAATTTCTGAAGCAAAAATGAGTAACGGATAACCTGTCTTTCTCTGCTTCTCAATATAAGACTTTAACTTTGGTGACAAACACTTCTTCTCTAAATAGCGATTAAAATCGGATAACCAGACAGGTTTAGGAATAATCAACGGATTTCCATGAAATCGTCTTGGCAAACTCAATCGTTTTAGTTCTCCTATGCGAACCTTCCTATCTAACTCATCAGTCGAAGTTGCTGTTAAAAAGATTCTCAAGCCATTCTCCTTTACACTATTCTTGACAGCATGGTAAAGCATGGGATTATCAACATAAGGAAAGGCATCTACTTCATCCACTATCAGCAAATCAAAAGCTTGATAAAACTTCAATAACTGATGGGTCGTCGAAACAACTAGTGGTGTTCGAAAATACGGCTCTGATTCTCCGTATAGTAAAGATATCTCGCAAGCAAAATCATCTTGCAGGCGCTTGTACAGCTCCAAACAAACATCTATGCGAGGACTAGCCAAGCATACTGCACCACCCGCATTGATCACTTTAGCTACTACTTGATAAATCATTTCTGTCTTTCCAGCTCCTGTTACAGCGTGAACCAAGATTGGTTCCTGCTTGTCTACAGCTTGAATTAGTCCCTCTGATACCTTCTCTTGAAAAGGAGTTAATTGACCACGCCATTTAAGAATATCTTGCTTCGCAAAATCCTCCTGCGGAAAATAGTATAAAACTTGATCACTCCTGACTCGCTTCATCAGCAAACACTCCCTACAATAGTAAGCACCGATGGGCAAATACCATTCATCTAAAATAGCACTATCACAACGTTGACAGAAAAGTTTCCCTTTCTCCTTTCTCATTGCTGGAAGTTTCTCCGCCAACTGACGTTCCTCTTTAGTTAATTCATTCTCCGTAAACAACCGACCGAGATAATTTGGATTTACTTTCATACTTCTTTATTCGTAAAAACCTAGCGCTTTAAATGATTTTTTAGTACAATTAAATCATGGAATTTAGAACAATTAAAGAGAACGGACAAGTCCAAGAAGAAATCAAAAAATCACGCTTTATCTGTCATGCCAAGCGTGTTTATAGCGAAGAAGAGGCTCGTAACTTCATTACTGCCATCAAGAAAGAGCACTACAAAGCTACTCATAACTGCTCTGCCTTCATTATTGGGGAACGTAGCGAAATCAAACGGACAAGTGATGATGGTGAGCCCAGTGGGACTGCTGGCGTTCCCATGCTTGGGGTTCTAGAAAATCACAATCTTACTAATGTCTGTGTGGTAGTGACACGCTACTTTGGTGGCATTAAACTAGGCGCTGGAGGATTGATTCGTGCTTACGCTGGCAGTGTTGCCTTAGCTGTCAAAGAAATTGGCATCATTGAAATAAAGGAACAGGCTGGCATTGCTATTCAAATGTCTTACGCTCAGTATCAAGAGTACAGTAACTTCCTTAAGGAACATAATCTTATGGAACTTGAGACAAACTTTACAGATCAAGTCGATACGATGATTTATGTTAATAAAGAAGAAAAAGAAACTATTAAAGCTGCACTTGTAGAGTTTTTTAATGGAAAAGTCACTTTAACTGATCAAGGTTTACGAGAAGTTGAAGTTCCTGTAAATTTAGTGTAAATAATAGATAATACAGTGTTTCACTGATATCTTCACCGCTACTTTAATTAACAACATAAAAAGGTGCTTGCCAAGACCTACTAGAAAATGAAGAAATTCAAAAAGAAAACAGATATCGTTCCACTTTACACCTATTTACTAGAATTAGCTTATCACAATCGCTTGAAAATTAATGGCTTAGACCTGTGATATAAAAAAATCCTATCACTTTGATAGGATTTCTATATTTTACAAATGGTATAGTTAGCGTTATACTAGAAATATCTTATACAAAGAGGTATTCATATGTCTATTTATAACAACATTACTGAATTAATCGGACAAACACCGATTGTTAAACTTAACAACATCGTGCCAGAAGGGGCTGCGGACGTCTATGTAAAGCTTGAAGCATTCAACCCTGGTTCTTCTGTAAAAGATCGTATTGCTCTTAGCATGATTGAAAAAGCTGAACAAGACGGTACTCTGAAACCAGGTTCTACAATTGTTGAAGCAACAAGTGGAAACACTGGTATTGGACTTTCATGGGTAGGTGCTGCTAAAGGGTATAAAGTTGTCATTGTTATGCCTGAAACTATGAGTGTAGAACGCCGTAAGATTATCCAAGCCTATGGCGCTGAACTCATCCTCACTCCTGGTAGCGAAGGAATGAAAGGTGCTATTGCTAAGGCTCAAGAAATCGCTGCTGAACGTGATGGTTTCCTTCCTCTTCAATTTGACAATCCAGCTAATCCAGAAGTACACGAAAGAACAACAGGAGCTGAGATATTAGCTACTTTCGGTAAAGATGGATTAGATGCCTTTGTTACTGGAGTTGGTACCGGTGGAACAATTTCTGGTGTTTCTCATGCCCTCAAAACAGCAAATTCAAGCATTCAAGTTTTTGCGGTAGAAGCAGATGAATCTGCTATTCTATCTGGTGAAAAACCTGGCCCTCACAAAATTCAAGGTATCTCAGCTGGATTTATTCCTGATACACTTGATACAAAAGCCTATGATGGTATCGTTCGTGTAACATCAGACGATGCTCTCGCACTCGGCCGTGAAATTGGTGGAAAAGAAGGATTTCTTGTAGGGATTTCTTCAGCTGCAGCTATCTACGGAGCCATCGAGGTTGCCAAGAAATTAGGTACAGGTAAAAAAGTTCTTGCTCTAGCACCAGATAACGGTGAACGTTATCTCTCTACAGCACTTTATGAATTTGAAGTGTAGTCTCCTAAATGCACTTAGCCCTTTTTATAGGGCTTTTTATTTATATCTTGAAAAGTAGAATTCTTTCCCTATAGGAATCTACTGCATAGAAAAAAGGAAGCTAAAGTGCTTCCTTTTTATTATTAGTTATTCAAGGCTGCTGCCATTGTAGCTGCAACTTCAGCTTCGAAGTCGTTTGCAGCTTTTTCGATACCTTCACCAACTTCAAAGCGAGCAAACTCAACTACTGAAGCGTTAACTGATTCAAGGTATGCTTCAACTGTCTTGCTGTCATCCATGATATATACTTGCGCAAGAAGTGTATAAGCTTGGTCAACTTTAGTGTTGTCAAGCATGAAGCGATCCATTTTACCTGGGATGATTTTGTCCCAGATTTTTTCTGGTTTGCCTTCTGCAGCCAATTCAGCTTTGATGTCAGCTTCAGCTTGAGCAATAACATCATCAGTCAATTGAGCTTTTGATCCATACTTCAAGTGTGGAAGAGCTGGTTTGTTAACCATTGCACGGCTTTCATTGTCTTGGTCGATTACGTGGTTCAATTGTGCTAACTCATCTTTAACGAATTGCTCATCCAATTCTTTGTAAGAAAGAACTGTTGGTTTCATCGCTGCGATGTGCATTGACAATTGTTTAGCAAGTGCTTCGTTTCCACCTTCAACAACTGAAATAACACCGATACGTCCACCGTTATGTTGGTATGCTCCAAAGTGTTGTGCATCTGTTTTTTCAATCAATGCAAAGCGACGGAATGAGATTTTTTCTCCGATAGTTGCTGTTGCAGATACATATGCAGCTTCAAGAGTTTCACCTGAAGGCATTGTCAAAGCAAGTGCTTCTTCATTATTAGCAGGTTTTCCTTCAGCAATAACTTTAGCTGTAGTATTTACCAATTCAACAAATTGAGCATTTTTCGCAACGAAGTCAGTTTCAGCGTTTACTTCAATAACTGCTGCAACATTACCGTTAACATAAACACCAGTCAAACCTTCTGCAGCAACACGGTCAGCTTTCTTAGCTGCCTTAGCCATACCCTTTTCACGAAGCAATTCAATCGCTTTTTCGATGTCACCGTCTGTTTCTACAAGCGCTTTTTTAGCGTCCATAACACCGGCACCAGATTTTTCACGCAACTCTTTTACAAGTTTAGCTGTAATTTCTGCCATTTTGATTCTCCTATATTTTTTTTAAAATAGGAGAGCCGGGCTAAGCCCCGCCCTCCTAGGTAATTACTATTTATATGAATTAAGCGTTGTCACCTTCTACAACTTCAACGATTTCTTCAATTGAATCTGCTTGAGCTTCAGAAGCTGCAAATTCTGCTTCAACTGCTGCTGCATCTTCACCTTGACGTCCTTCAATGATAGCGTCAGCCAATTTAGCTGTGATCAATTTAACAGCGCGGATAGCATCATCGTTAGCTGGGATGATTACATCGATATCATCTGGATCAGTGTTTGTGTCAACCATCGCTACAACTGGGATTCCCAATTTCTTAGCTTCTTTAACAGCGATTTGCTCTTTATGTGGGTCAACTACGTACATAACATCTGGGATACGAGGCATGTCTTCGATACCACCCAAGAATTTTTCAAGACGTGCACGTTGTTTGTTAAGAAGTGCAACTTCTTTCTTAGGAAGAACTTCGAAAGTTCCATCTTCTTCCATACGTTTGATTTCTTTCAAACGAGCGATACGTTTTTGGATTGTTCCCCAGTTTGTAAGAGTTCCACCCAACCAACGGTGGTTGATGAAGTATTGACCTGAACGTACTGCTTCTTCAGCAACTGCATCAGCTGCTTGTTTCTTAGTACCAACGAACAATACAACTGCATCGTTAGCTGCTGCATCACGCATGAAATCGTAAGCTTGGTCAGCGTATTTTACAGTTTGTTGCAAGTCGATAACGTGGATTCCGTTACGTTCAGTGAAGATGTATTTAGCCATCTTAGGGTTCCAGCGACGAGTTTGGTGACCAAAGTGTACACCAGCCTCAAGAAGTTGTTTCATTGAAATTACTGCCATGAGTATTTCTCCTTTTTGTTTTTTCCTCTTCTTGACTTCAACTCGCAAAACGACCCAAGGGCAACTGTTTCACAATTCATCAAGAATGAGTATTATCGTTCACACGACAAGTTTCATTTTACCATACTTTTTCAATATTTTCAAGCTATTTTAGTAGATTTTTAAAGTAAGTTAACTATATAAATCATAAAAGAGACTCAAATTGAGCCTCTTCGTTTTATTCATTAGTTTGGATAGATATATGTTACAAAACCTTCTGAAGTTGTAGTCGGATTGAACCATCCACGTTTATTTCCGATTGTACGGTTTCCACCATAGTTTGATTCAGATACTTGGATACTTGTTGATGATGAAACAGCTGTAACCACGGCTACGTGTCCATATCCACCATCATTCCAACATGCAATCGCACCAACTTGAGGTGTAGATCCTGTACGGAATCCTGCTGCAGCTGCACTTGTAGCCCACTGTGCTCCATTACCCCAGTAATCTCCAGCCCAAGGTGCCAATGTCTTAGCTCCCCATGTACACTCACCCGTTGGATAACTTGACGCATTTGTGCTATATGTTGGACGATGTTTCACTAATGCAGGAGTATAGCTTGAAGATGATTCAGAGACTGCTTGAACTTCTGCTGTAAAAGTTGTATTCCCAGAAGCAACAACTGTTTGTTGTTGACTTTCTTGTTTAGCTTTGTAAGCTGCTTCTGCTTCTGCAGCTGCTTTAGCTTCTGCTTCCGCTGCTGCTTTTTTCTCAAGTAAACTTGCTTTTTCATCCTCTGCAGTAGCCTTTTCAGCAGCAAGATTCAATTCTGCAGCTTTCAATTCAGCTTGTTTTGTAGTTAATGTTTGAGCATCATCAGCTAGTTTTTGCTGATTTGAAATAACTGTATTAATTGCATCATTGTTTGCTACTTGTTTTTCAGAAATAGCTTTTTTATCTGCTTTTTGTTGTTCCAACATTTTGTTGTTTGCAGACACGATTTCACTCATTGCAGCAACACGTGAAATAGCTTCTGTAATTGATTTTGAGTTTACAATTGTATTGATGTAATTTGTTGCAGCTCCATTTGTTTGAGCACTACGAGCTTGTTTTTGCAATGAATCATTTCGAGATACAATATTCTTAGAAAGTTCTGTAATTTCACCCTCAAGCTTTTTAGATTCTGCTTGTAGTCTATCATTTTCAGATTGCAAGTTTGATTGCTCTGTTTGAATAGCAGATACTTGCTCCTGAATTTGATCAACTTGTTTTTGGGCTTCTTGTTGTTGTGCTGTTAAGTTACTAATTTTATTATCTTGAGCAGCAATTTTGTCATCAGTCGTTTCTGCATGCGCAGTTGTTAAAACAGCTACTTGAGAAACCATTACTGTACTTAGTAAAAGTGACGCTAAGATTTTTTTCTTCATATTTCGTAGATACTCCTTCTTTTAAAGACACTACTAGTATACCAAAAAAAGGCCTAATGAATATTACGCCTTTGTTACATTTTTATTTCTTTCTTATAGGTAAATCTTTTCAAAAATAAACTGAAAAATAATCATCCATATAAGGTTCAAAATCATTGATGGTACTAAACTATAGACTATAAATAAAGACATACCATCCACAGTTAAACCTACCACTAATGCAAGTATATAAGCTCCCATCTCAAATAGAAAAGTCATGACAATAATTGCCAACATTCTCGTCCAACGATTCAATAAAATAACACTATTAAATTTATGGAGAAATACTCCCAACAAGACGAACAACAAAGTCGCAATCCCTATCAAGTGGAAAAAGTAAATGTCATAAACCAAACCCACTACAAAACAATATGCTAAATAGAGATACTCTGATACCTCAATCGTCTCAAATAAGAGAAACAAAAATAGAAAATGACTAGCCAACTGCACGTGGGGAAAAAATGAGCCCAGAAGCTGACTAATATGGGCATCAATTAGAACAAAGAAAGGAAGCAATAAAAATACTCCAACCCGCTTCAACTGTCTCATTATGAATTCCCCACTAATTCTATCACACTCACATTATGAGTATCTGCACTTAATTTAACTGTTACTTCTCTTGTCAAATAGTCTGTACTATGCGTTGTAGCAACCACTTCACCAACAGGAATATCAGCAACGTTAAAGTTTCCTAATCCACCAGTGGCCACCTTATCTCCCGCACTAATATCGCTATTACTATTTAATTGGCTAATTTTTAGAACTTCATTTTCCTTGTCATAGCCAACAATAATTCCATAAATTGTTGTAGAACCATGTTGAATTTTAACAGAAATCTTATCAGCATTTTCCGTATTTGTCAGAAGGTTGACCATAGTAGAGTTGTCCTCCACTTTTGAAACACTCCCAATCAAACCACCATTTGCAATGGCTAACATATTTTCAGAAACCCCTTTTGATTTACCTGCATCCAGGGTCAATTCCTGCTTCCAAGATACTGGAGAACGCATAATAACATCTGCTGCTAAAGTCTTTGTAGCTTGCAATTTGGACTTCATATTAAGCAATTGGCGCAGGTGTTCATTTTCTGTCTTTAAACTTTCCGCCTCATTTGATTTAACTTCTAATTGGTAAATCTGTTTCTTCAAACTTTCATTTTCATTATAAGTTCGTGTCAAATGAGCCAAATCTGATTTGACAGAATCAAACCACTGAAAAGGTTTTTGAACAACTCTATCAACCAATGAGATTCCATCTCCTAATTTTGTCACAATTGTACTTGAATAAGTCGTCGCTAAGAGAGCTGACACAAGCAAAACAGTGACAAAAACAATAATGACATATTTTGATTTTTTAAAACGGTTCATATCCCTACCTTCATATCAAAAACTGTTACAGTAATTTTTTATCAATTCCTGAAAGCTACTAAGATTTTAAGAAAAATAAGCAACAACCAAGTACGATAATAACAAGAATGGTCAGCGTATCCTTTCTAGTCCATTTCAGTTGTCGGTATTGACTTCTGCATTTTCCCCCCTGATAACCACGCGCTTCCATAGCGATAGCCAAGGAATCTGCACGTTTTAAACTTGTCGCAAAAAGAGGAATCAAAATGGGAATCATAGCCTTCACCTTTTGAACAATGCTTCCTTCACCAAAATCCACTCCACGCGCTTTCTGTGCGTTCATAATCCGCGTCGTATCATCCATTAAGGTCGGAACAAAACGCAAACTCATAGATAGCATCAATCCAATTTCATGAACTGGAACTTTCACACGCTTTAAAGGTGCTAATAAAGCTTCGACAGCTGATGCCAAACTTAAGGGCATGGTAGTTAAGGTTAACAAAGTTGAAAAGAAAATAATCAATACGAAGCGACAAAAAATAATCCCAGCTTGTTGCAAAGCATAATCCGTGATTCTCACAAACGAAAACTCAAATAAAACATTCCCATTAGAAATGAAAAACAGTTGAAAAATAGTTGTGAAGGCAATCAAGAAAAACATAGACTTCAAGCCCTGAATAAAAAATGAAAGAGATACTCCTGACAAGGCAATAAAGAACCCTGTCGCTATAAAAAGAATCAGATTCGTCAAGGGATTATTAGCCCAAAAAACGATCAAAATCAGTAGCATCATAGCCAGTAATTTGCTACGTGGATCCAATCGGTGAACTATCGAATCCCCTGGGATATAACGCCCCAAAATCATACTATCCATTTAGCGACTCCTTGAACTCCTCTATCTTAATCGGTAATCGTTTAAATGACACGCCTCTATCAGCCAATCGTTTACAAAAAGCTGTAATTTTAGGTACTCCCAACTGAACTTCTTCCATAAAAACAACATCTTGAAAGACATCACTCGGTTTACCAAACTTAACTAAACGTCCCTTTTCCATCACATATACCTGGTTCGCATATTCAGCAACATCATCCATCAAATGTGTTACTAAGACGATGGTCATCCCTGACTGATGGAGCTTTTTGAACAAATTCATCAGCTCTTTTCTTCCCAGGGGATCTAGGCCTGCTGTGGGCTCATCTAAGACTAATATGGCTGGTTCCATGGCAAGTATGCCTGCAATGGCGACACGTCTCATTTGTCCACCTGATAACTCAAACGGACTGCGATCAAAAAGTGATTCATCAATTCCAACCAGAGCCAGTTTCTCACGCGCAATCTGCTCCGCATCTTCTTCAGAAACTCCAAAATTTTGCGGTCCAAAAGCAACATCCTTCAAAACCGTTTCTTCAAAAATCTGATTTTCAGCAAACTGAAATACCAAGCCAACCTGTTTTCTAATTTGACGAATATCTTTATTTTTAGAAGTCGAAGTGATTAAGGTATCAAAAACTCGCACACTCCCTTGACTTGGCACCAACAAACCATTTAAAAGTTGTAAAATAGTTGATTTACCACTACCTGTGTGGCCAATTAAAGCCGTATAAGAACCATCTTCAATCGTCAAAGAAACATCTGACAAAGCTGTTGAAGCTAAGGGAGTCCCTTCTTGATACGTAAAACTCACATTTTCTAGAGCAATTCCCATAGTTTATCCTCTAGCTCACTTTCTGTCAAATAATTTTCAGGCAAATCATAGCCATTCTGGCTCAAAGAATGTTTTAATTGATTAGCAAAAGGATCGTCTAATCCAATTTGATCTAAATCATTTCGAGAGAAAAGTTCTCTTGGACTACTGGTTGATTCAATTTCCCCTTTTTTCATGATCAATACACGATCACTCATGGCAACTTCTTCCAAATCATGGGTAATGGAAATGACCGTCATATCATAGTCTTTTCGAATTCCTTTTACTGTCTCAATGAGTTCTCTACGCCCCTCAGGATCCAACATACTCGTTGCCTCATCTAGGATTAAAATAGCTGGTCTAAGGGCTACAACACCTGCAATAGCCACACGTTGCTTTTGACCACCTGATAGACGCGCCGGCTCTCTCTTTTTAAAGTCCAACATGCCAACCAAAGCCAGAGCTTCTTCCACTCTCTTTTTCATTTTTTGACGAGAAAGTCCCTGATTTTCCAAACCAAAGGCAACATCATCTTCAACAGTCGCTCCAACAAATTGATTGTCTGGATTTTGAAAAACCATACCTATTTGACGACGTATATTCCAAACATTTTCCTCAGTCAACCGTTGGCCATCAATTACAATCTCTCCGGATTCTGCTTCCAGTAAGCCATCAATTAACCGGACAGTCGTTGATTTACCACTACCATTATGCCCTACAATCGAAAGCCATTCTCCACGTTTCACGTGAAACGTAATATCCTTCACATCGTAATATTTCTGACTTTCCTTATAGCGAAAAGAAAGATTTTTTACATCAATTATTGATTTCATTTCGAACCAAATGTCCCTTTAAATACATAGGCACTACCCTTGAAATAATCATAGCCAGAGTAGATAGTGAAAAACAAGGCTACATAAAGTAGAACTTGACCAAGCAAAGTCCAGTGTAATAGCAAGAAAATAATCGCAAACATCTGACTGAAAGTTTTAATTTTTCCAGGCATGGCTGCTGCTAAAACTGTTCCACCAGTTTCAACCAATAAAAGTCTTAAACCTGTCACAGCCAACTCACGACAGATGATCACTGCAACAATCCAAGCTGGAGCCATACCTAACTCAATCAGCATAATAAAAGCAGACATAACTAGTAGCTTATCCGCCATAGGATCTGCAAATTTACCAAAATTACTGACCACATTCCATTTACGAGCTAAATATCCATCTAAGTAGTCTGTGATACTGGCAATAGCAAAGATAATAGCTGCCACAATATGACTCTCTATCGAATTTCCTATCGTTAAAATAAAGATAAAAATAGGTATAAAGAGAATTCGACCTATTGTTAAGAGATTTGGAATTTGTTCTTTTTTCATTCGTTTTTCCTTAATTTTTAGTAAAGGTTACAGTTATTTTTCCAGTCTGAGCTGTTAATTTCGATAAGTCAACAGTCTGATTATCTACTGTTAAAGCGACACCTTTGACAACACCTAAAGTAATGATTACAGAATTTTTAGTTGAAACTGTTGTTTCCGCACTTTTATTATCCGGTGATAAGGTCACACCACCCTCAAGCTCACTTTCTGAAACACTAACCCAACTTCTAGCATCTGAGACTGATAATTGTAATTTTGCAGTTCCCTTGCTCGTTTTATAAGCAACTTCTACTCTATTTCCTTCACCTGATACCGTTATAGCTGGTTCCATATTCGAAGAACTACTAGATGAGCTACTGCTTGAAGATGGAGTTACAGAACTAGTCGAGCTTGTTGCTTGGACCACACTATAACTAGACGCAGATGAACGCTCAGGTTGAGTCTGGAGATAATTCCAAACATAATAAGTCACAAAAATTACAATCGATAGGGCAAAGAGTATAAAATAAAATAAAGGTAAAAATGATGTCCTATTTTTCTTACTTGAACGTCTCCTACCTGTCAACTCCTCTTCATCAACATCTACTTCCTCATAAGTAATCATACTCCCCGAATCATAAGCATCCAAGACAATTCGCTCATCAAGTTCAACTGCCCACGCATACTTTCTCAAAAAAGAACGAGTATAAAATGGACTAGGAAGTTGATCAAAATCATCAGCTTCCATTGCCTCCAACATATCCAACTGAATTTCTGTTTTTTTATGTAATTCTTCTAAAGTCAACCCTTGGTTGGTTCTAGCTAAACGTAAAACCTCACCAATTGTTTTTTTTCTCATATTTTTCATCCCTTCTTTCTAGTATCGATTATGATAGATTTCTACGATGGGAATATTGTAAAATCAACTATATCACCATCATCTATTAAATGATGTCCAGCATCAAGGACATCCTCTAAAGTAATTTCCTGTAAAATTTTCGGCAAATCAAAAATTGTCTCACCCTGTCCAAAAGCATCATATTGCGTTGCAATAAATTCAAGAGAGTTCATGCTACTGAAAAATTCTCCAAACATCTCTCTTTTGATAATATCTAAATGATCCTCTGTAATATCTAAATCCTTTGTGAAATTACGAATAGCCTTCCTAAACTGGTGAGATAAAGCAACTGGCTCTTTTGTATCCATTGTCAACATAACAAAATGAAAGCGACTTGTTACTTCAACTTCCAGAGATAAGGAAGAGTCAATTTTACCTGATTCATATAGTTTTTGAAAACGATCCGAAGTCCAACCAAACATCATTGCAAATAATAATTTTAATAAAATATGATGTCGATAGCAATCCGCTTCAGCAACTTCTCGCTTACCTCTAATCCCAATCGCTAGCTTAGGAGAAGATACTTCCATTCTCATACTGTCTGTTTGCTTTACAGCCTGTAAAACAAACTTTTCTCTTGCTCCATCCTGAACATCTAAATCTTTCAGTTCTTTGCTTTCAAAATAGTCCTGTACTCGTTCCACATCAAAATTACCAACTAAAAACAGAGACATGTTTACAGATTTGTAAAATCTTGTAAAATTTTCTCGTAAATTAGTTAGATTTATTTGGGAAATGGACTCCTCGCTTCCAACTATATCCGTTGCTAAAGGTGTGCCAGGATATAAATTCGCTAGAGTTGAAAAGAATAAACACGAATCTGGATCATCTTGATACATTTCCCGTTCTTGCTGGATAATATCCTGCTCTCTCAGAATCGAATCTTCGGTGAAATGTGCTGATGTTACCAATTCATCAAGTAAGTCTAAATTTTCTAAAAAATAATCCGTTGCTGAAAAAAGATAGCTTGTTTTTGTAAAGCTTGTAAAGGCATTACTATCTGCACCTAGACTCGTAAAAGCCGACATCAAATCACTAGTATCTTCTCTCTCAAATAATTTATGTTCAAGAAAATGAGCAATTCCCGCAGGATATTCTTTTACATCTCCGTCAACTTCTATGACAAGCATATCTACCGAACCAAACTGAACAGTGACACTCCCGTAAACCTCTTTAAATTCCTTTTTAGGCAAAAGAGCAACTGTCAATCCGTTGGCCAAACGAGTTCGATAAACCATTTCTTTTACAGCTGGATAGTATTTTTCTTCAAAAACAACCTTTGTCATTCTATTCCTTCCATAAAGTAAATTGCTTGTAATTTCACATTACTAGCTGCTCTACAAATAGCATCTTTGTCAACTTGCTCGAGTTTTGCAATCCAACCTTTAAAGTCTGCTGAAGATTTTCCAAGTAAGGCATTTTGATAAGCACGTTCAATCAATGAAGATTGATTATCTTGAGAAAGCAACAAAGACCGACGAATCATTTCCTTGGTCTGCTCTAGCTCAAGCTCTGTAAAATAACCTTTTTTTAAATCAAGCAGTTGATTATTCATCATTTTTCGAGCCTGATTCCGATTTTCTCGATCAATACCAGCATACATCCTCAAGAACCCACTAAATAAATCGAGCTGACTGGAAATAGTATAAGCCAATCCAGCATTTTCACGGACATTTGTAAATAATTTAGAATGAGCAAATCCGCCCAGTAAACCATTCATTACAATCATGGGTAAATGTTGCTCATCACCATATTCAGAAGAACAATGATAACCCAATTCTAAAATGGATTGTCCCACATTTTTCCGAACCATACTTTCCTGAAGGATATTAGAATAAGATTGACAATACTGAACCTTCACATCTCCTTCTCGACCTTTAAAGCCAAATGATTCTAATACATTTTGAATTTCAACCTCATTAAAATCACCTAGGAAAAAGAAATCTATTCGATCATTGGCCAAAAATTCTTGGAAACAAGAATAAGAACTTTGTGGAGTTTCAGCTAAAATACGATTTCGTAAATCACTGTATTCCAATTGGAGACGTTCATCATGAAAAAATAATTTATCTAATTCTTTATGTGCGAAATAAAATGAATCATCCATATCAGCTGCTAAACTTGCTAGCAATTGTTTTTTCTCAATTTCAAATAAGGCCGAATCAAAGCCATTATCAACTACTACGGGTGAAAAAAGAGTTTCTTTTACAAGTTCTAAAACCTGAGAAGTTAGCACATTTTTCCTACTTAGAAACTCATCACGAACATAGGTAAATGTCAATTCTACAATATGACTTTGCCCTCTTCTGAAACAATTGGTTGACATATCTGTACCGTATAGACTGGCCAAATGTCTTCTCAAATCTTGAGAAGTGGGGTACATCTGATTAGCAGTCTCTAGCATACTCGCACTCAACATGCGACCTGCAATCGTATCAAGAGATAATGGAGCGGTAAAACGCACGGTGATTTTGTTCGTTTTAAACTTTTTTGATTGGATAAAATGTGTTGAAATTCCATGCACTAACTCCATGATTGACCTCCTTATATACAGACTTCTATTATATCACGAAAACCTGAAATTTTCTTGTTCTCTGTAACACTTTTGAAATAAAAATCGCTTACATTTCTCCCTGTTTCTATCACTATTTTTAGGAAAATATGGTATAATACCAAAGATTGAGGTGAATTATGGAATACAAATTATTTGAAGAATTTATTACCCTCCAAGCACTACTCAAAGAACTTGGAATTACACATAGCGGAGGAGCTATCAAATCATTTCTCTCTGAACATTCTGTTTACTTTAATGAGGAATTAGAGAATCGTCGTGGTAAAAAACTTCGTATTGGTGATAAACTTGACATCCCTGACATGAATATTGACATCTTGTTGACACAACCCACTTCTGAAGAACAGGATAAATACCAAGCTGATAAAGTTGAAAAAGAACGAATCGCTAAACTTGTTAAGGAGATGAATAAGGGAGCAAAAAAAGATAAAGATAAATCAAAACCTACTTCTTCACCCAAAAGCAAACAAGCTCCGCGATTCCCTGGTAGATAATCATGTGGCTACAACATCTATCTCTCAAAACTTTTCGTAACTATAAAGAGACGAAAATAGACTTTAATCCTAAATTAAATATCTTTTTAGGACGCAATGCACAAGGTAAAACAAATATGTTAGAGGCTATCTATTTTTTAGCCTTAACACGTAGTCATCGAACTCGAACAGATAAAAATCTCATTCATTTTGATGAGGAACAACTCCATCTTTCAGGTCTTGTTCAGAAAAAAACTGGATCTATTCCTCTCGAAATCGAACTAACACAAAAAGGACGTGTGACAAAAGTGAATCACTTAAAACAGGCACGCCTTTCAGATTATGTCGGACACATGAATGTTGTCTTATTTGCTCCTGAAGATTTACAACTAATTAAAGGAGCACCTTCAGTTCGACGAAAATTTATTGATATGGAACTTGGACAAATTAAGCCAATCTATTTATCAGATTTAACCAATTATAACCACATCCTAAAACAAAGAAACACTTATCTAAAATCAGCTCAAAAAATAGATGAAACCTTCCTTTCAGTCTTAGATGATCAGCTAATTGATTATGGATGTCGTGTGATGAATCACCGCTTAGATTTCATAAAAAAACTAGAGCATTTTGGGCGTAAGAAACATTTTGAAATCTCTAATCAGATTGAAGAACTGTCAATATCCTATCAATCTTCTGTCAAGCTAACTGATAAAGAAGACTTGTCAGAATCTTTCAAAATTGCTTTAGAAAAAAGTAGGTCCAGAGATTTATTTAAAAAGAATACTGGTGTTGGTCCTCATCGAGATGATATTTCTTTTTATATAAATGGGATGGATGCTTGTTTTGGAAGTCAAGGTCAACATCGTAGTCTCGTCCTCTCGATAAAATTAGCAGAAATTGAATTAATGGAAAGTATTACTACAGAATCTCCAATATTACTACTTGACGATGTTATGAGTGAACTTGACAACACTAGACAACTAAAATTATTAGAAACGATTTCTCATTCAATCCAAACCTTTATCACAACAACAAGCTTAGACCATCTTCAAAATCTGCCAGAAAATCTAAGTATCTTCACTATTCAGGATGGTAAAGTTTCTGTAAATTAAAATTGACAACATTGTAAAAGAACTCCTGTTTTCGCAGGAGTTCTTTTGATTGTTTTTTACATAGAATAATTTGGTGCCTCATTAGTAATTTGTACATCATGAGGGTGGCTTTCTTTCAAACCAGCACCAGACATTTCAATAAATTGAGCATTATCGTGTAGTTCTTTAAGGTTAGCTGCACCACAGTAACCCATACCAGAGCGAATACCTCCAATCATTTGGAAGACAATATCAGCTGCAGCACCTTTATAAGCAACACGACCTTCAATTCCTTCTGGAACGAGTTTGTTTGCTTCATTGACAGAACCTTGGAAGTAACGGTCACTTGAACCTTTCTTCATTGCAGCAATTGATCCCATACCACGGTAAGTCTTAAACTTACGTCCTTGGAAGATTTCCGTTTCTCCTGGCGCTTCATCTGTTCCAGCAAACATTGATCCAAGCATAACTGCATTTCCACCTGCAGCAAGGGCTTTTACAATATCTCCAGAGTACTTGATTCCTCCATCAGCAATGATCGTTTTACCATATTCACGCGCAACAGCTGCAGCATCATAGATAGCTGTTACTTGCGGAACACCGACACCAGCAATCACACGAGTAGTACAGATAGAGCCTGGTCCAATACCAACCTTAACAACGTCTACACCCGCTTCATAAAGTGCGCGTGCACCCTCAGCTGTTGCAATATTTCCAGCAATCAAAGTACGATCTGGGAAGTGAGCACGAATCTCAGCAATTTTACGCAAGACACCTGCAGAATGACCATGTGCAGTATCAATAACAATCGCATCCGCTCCTGCTTCAAAAAGAGCCTCTGCACGTTCAAATGTATCTGAAGTAACACCTACTGCACCTGCAACTAGTAGACGACCAAACTCATCTTTAGCAGCATTTGGAAACTCAATAACTTTTTCAATATCTTTGATAGTAATCAAACCAGAAAGACGACCTGCTTCATCTACCAAAGGAAGTTTTTCAATACGGTGTTCTTGAAGAATACTTTCAGCTGTTGCAAGATCTGTACCCACAGGAGCAGTAACAAGATTTTCACTAGTCATATGGTTCGAGATTGGTTGGTTATAATCTGAAATAAAACGAAGATCTCGGTTTGTCAAAATACCAACCAATTTACGATTTTCAAGTGTTTCAACAACTGGAACACCACTGATGCGGTAACGACCCATAAGCTCATCTGCTTCAGCAATTGTATGTTCAGGCGTCAAGAAGAACGGATCAATAATAACTCCATTTTCAGAACGTTTTACCTTACGAACCTCTTCTGCTTGTTGAGCAATTGACATGTTTTTATGGATAACTCCGAGACCGCCTGCACGAGCAATAGCAATGGCCATTTGACTCTCTGTAACTGTGTCCATGGCAGCGGTAATAATTGGGATATTTAAAGTCAAATTATCTGCCAATTTAGTTGTTAAATCTGCATCGTTAGGCAACACATGACTTTCAGCTGGAATAAGCAATACATCATCAAAGGTAAAACCTTTTTTCAAAAATTTAGTGTCCCAATTAGACATTCGAAGTTTCCTCTTTTCTTTCTTTTTGAGCTTGACTCTTTTTATATTGTATCTATCATACCATTCTATAAAAATTTGTCAAATGTTACAGGGGTAAATAAAAAACTATCTTTTCTTTGAGATAGAAATGATAGTTTCTTGTAAAATAAACTTATTTGAAGTAATGAAGTCCCATTGCCCCTTTAACCTCAGATAGGGTTTGACCCGCAACTTCACGCGCTCTTTCACTACCTTTTTGAAGCATATTATAAACTTCTCCCATATCCTTAGCAAATTCAATACGGCGCTCACGAATAGGACCCAGTTCACGTTCTAATATTTCAAGTAGATAACGCTTGGTCTTCACATCACCAAGACCACCTCGTTGATAATGTTCTTTCATGTCAGCAATTTCTTGAGCATCTTCTGGACGACCAAAAACATCTAGATAATGGAAAACCATATTTCCCTCAATCTTACCTGGATCTTCCACCCGAATATGATCTGGATCTGTATACATACTCATCACTTTTTTACGCAAAGTATCCGCATCATCAGCTAAATAAATACCATTATTGAGTGATTTAGACATTTTAGCATTTCCATCTAAACCAGGCAAACGCCCTGCTCTCTCATTTTCTGGATAAATACCTTCCGGCTCTACCAAGACATCACAGTTATATGCGTTGTTAAAAGAGCGAACAATTTCACGAGTTTGCTCAATCATTGGTTTCTGATCTGTCCCAACAGGAACATAATTAGCCTTGAAAGCTGTGATGTCAGCTGCTTGAGCAATTGGATAGACTAAGAATCCTGTCGGAATACTCTCTCCAAAGCCTTTCTGAGCAATTTCTGTCTTGACTGTTGGATTGCGCTCCAAACGTGCTAATGAAACTAGATTCATATAGTACATAGATAGTTCAGCCAATTCTGGAATTTGGCTTTGAATAAAAATAGTTGATTTACTCGGATCCAATCCAACTGCAAGATAATCCAAAGCAACATTTCCGATAGACTCTACAATTGTTTGAGGGTCTTTAGCATGATCTGTCAAAGCTTGTTGGTCAGCCAAGAACACAAACATATCATACTTATCCTCTTCCTGTAATAAAACTCTATTTTTGAGACTTCCAACATAATGTCCAATATGCAATTTTCCTGTTGGACGGTCTCCTGTTAAAATAATGGGTTTAATCATTTTATTCTCCTCCGATATAGTCCTTTCAATTATAGCATTTTTTTAATGAAATAACCGTAATTTATCAAAATAAATCAGTCTTGCTATTTACGGATTCGTGTAAAGTATATTGTAAATCTAATTTACACAAAATTGACAGATAAAAATTTGAATATTTCCGTATTTTCTAGTAGAATAAATATATTACACATATAGGAGAAAAACATTGCTTACAGTATCTGATGTTTCACTACGTTTTAGTGATCGCAAACTTTTTGATGATGTCAATATCAAATTTACAGAAGGAAATACTTACGGATTAATCGGTGCTAATGGTGCCGGAAAATCAACCTTTTTAAAAATTTTAGCTGGAGATATTGAACCTACTACTGGTCACATCTCTCTTGGTCCAGATGAACGTCTCTCTGTTCTTCGTCAAAATCACTTTGACTATGAAGACGAACGTGCCATTGATGTCGTTATCATGGGAAATGAAAAACTTTATAGCATCATGAAGGAGAAAGATGCCATCTACATGAAGGAAAATTTCTCAGATGAGGATGGAGTGCGTGCTGCCGAACTCGAAGGAGAGTTTGCCGAGCTTGGAGGTTGGGAAGCAGAAAGTGAAGCCTCTCAACTCCTTCAAAACCTAAACATTCCAGAAGAATTGCACTATCAAAACATGAGCGAATTGGCCAACGGTGAAAAAGTAAAAGTTCTCCTTGCCAAAGCACTTTTTGGTAAACCAGATGTGCTTCTATTGGACGAGCCTACCAACGGTTTGGACATCCAATCGATTACTTGGTTAGAAGACTTCTTGATTGACTTTGATAACACCGTTATCGTAGTATCCCACGACCGTCACTTCTTAAACAAAGTATGTACTCACATGGCCGACCTTGACTTTGGAAAAATCAAACTCTATGTCGGAAACTATGACTTCTGGAAGGAATCTTCTGAACTCGCTGCTAAATTGCTAGCAGACCGTAATGCCAAAGCAGAAGAAAAAATTAAACAATTGCAAGAGTTCGTTGCTCGTTTCTCTGCCAATGCTTCTAAATCAAGACAAGCAACATCACGTAAGAAAATGCTTGATAAGATTGAACTAGAAGAAATTGTTCCATCTAGTCGTAAATATCCATTTATCAACTTTAAAGCGGAACGTGAGATTGGTAATGATCTCTTGACAGTAGAAAATCTAACTGTAAAGATTGATGGTGAGACTATTTTAGATAATATCAGCTTTATCTTGCGTCCAGGTGATAAGACAGCTCTTATTGGTCAAAATGACATCCAAACGACTGCATTAATTCGTGCAATAATGGGGGACATTGACTATGAAGGAACTGTCAAGTGGGGAGTAACTACTAGCCGTTCTTACTTGCCAAAAGATAACTCGGCAGATTTTGCAGGAGGAGAGTCAATCCTTGACTGGTTGCGTCAATTCGCAAGTAAAGAAGAAGATGACAATACTTTCCTACGTGGTTTCCTCGGCCGTATGCTCTTCTCTGGAGATGAAGTTAACAAACCTGTAAATGTCTTGTCAGGGGGAGAAAAAGTTCGTGTCATGCTTTCAAAACTCATGCTCTTAAAATCAAATGTCCTTGTACTTGATGATCCAACAAATCACTTGGACTTGGAATCTATCTCAAGCTTGAACGATGGATTGAAAAACTTCAAAGAATCAATCATCTTTGCCAGTCATGACCACGAGTTCATTCAAACTCTAGCTAACCATATCATTGTCTTATCTAAAAATGGCGTCATCGATCGTATTGATGAAACCTACGATGAATTCCTAGAAAATGCAGAAGTACAAGCAAAAGTAAAAGAACTTTGGAAAGACTAAATAAAACTTCAAAACTCAGTTGGGGTAACCAGCTGAGTTTTCTAACATTTTATGAGGTAACATGAAATTATTTTTTAAAACATATTGGACCTATTTTGTTTCTTTCATCATTCCCATAATCATTATGATAGGAGTATATCTATCTCAAGGTATCTACTGGAATAGCGACAACTCTCCTCTATTAGGAGATGGCTTTCATCAATACGTTATTTTTGATATAGCTCTAAGAAATATCCTACATGGAAATGGTAGTCTGTTTTACACCTTTACAAGTGGTCTCGGATTAAATTTCTATGCCCTATCTAGTTATTACTTGGGAAGTTTCCTTTCACCTCTAGTTTACTTTTTTGATCTAACTAATATGCCAGATGCTGTCTATCTGACAACTCTCTTAAAATTTGGATTGATTAGTTTGTCAACCTTCTTTAGTTTAAATAAATTATTTAAAAATGTCCCTCAAACTTTAAAACTAGCCTTATCCACTTCTTATGCTCTGATGAGCTTTACCATTAGTCAGTTAGAGATAAAAACCTGGCTAGATGTTTTTATCTTGATTCCTTTAATTATAACTGGTTTACATCTACTGATAACTGAAAAGAAATTCTCATTATACTTTACAAGTCTGTCAATCTTATTTATCCAAAACTATTATTTTGGCTATATGACAGCATTGTTTCTTATTTTCTGGTATCTCTGTCAAATTTCTTGGGACTTTAAAACTCGAAAATCATCTTTTCTTGATTTCATAATCACCTCCGTTTTAGCTGGTATGGCTAGTTTGATTCTGACTCTTCCTACTCTATTTGATTTACAGACACATGGGGAAAAATTAACTGGAATTACAAAGTTTCAAACTGAAAGTAGCTGGTATCTTGATCTCTTTGCTAAACAATTCATTGGTTCCTTTGACACAACAAAGTATGGGGCCATCCCAATGATTTTTGTTGGACTACTTCCCTTTATTTTGACCATTTTATTTTTTACGCTGAAATCTATTAAGTTTCACGTGAAACTTATCTATGCAATCTTCTTTGCATTTCTAATTGCAAGCTTTTATATAGAAGCTCTTGATTTATTTTGGCAAGGTATGCATACTCCAAATATGTTTTTACATCGCTATTCTTGGATTTTCTCTACCTTGTTAATTTACACAGCAGCGGAAGTCTTAAAGCGTCTGAAAGAACTTAAAGTCTGGAATTTTTTAGTTTCACTTTTTCTTCTAGTAACAGGGGTTTTAACTACCATCTATCTAAAATCGCATTATTCTTTTTTAACAGATTTGAATATTCTACTTACTCTTGAATTTTTGGTTGTCTATTCGCTTTTACTCCTTGCAGTTATCAAAAAGTTTATCTCTGTAAAACTGTTTGCCATTCTAATCTCTTTATTTATAATGGTTGAAATAAGTTTAAATGCTTCATCTCAAATGGACGGAATTGCTAAAGAATGGGGCTTTGCTTCTCGAAGTGCATATAATCGAGATATCCCAGCTATGGAATCTTTCTCAATATATATTGGAAATCAATTTACTCGTACTGAAAAACTACAAACTCAGACAGGAAATGACAGTATGAAATTCAACTACAATGGAATCTCTCAATTTTCATCTGTTCGAAATCGTTCAGCAAGCTCTACTTTGGATAAACTTGGGTTTAAATCCTCTGGGACCAATCTCAATCTCCGTTATGCCAATAATAGTATTTTGGCTGATAGTTTATTTGGAATCCAATACAATATCTCAGAAAGTCCTATTGATAAGTATGGTTTCCAAGATGTATATCAAAAAGATAATCTTACCCTATATGAAAATCAATTCTCTCTTCCGATTGCATTTGCTAGTCAATCTGTTTACAATGATGTCAAGTTCAATGAACACACTTTAGATAATCAAGCCTCGTTTTTAAATCAACTTGCTAACGTCGATTTTGATTATTTTTCTCCAATCCCTTATGAAAAAACTGAAAATACTAATGATTTGATTAGTGTCACAAGTTCTTCAAATGAGGATGCAGCAATCCAGTATCAAATTGAGGTTCCCGAAAACAGTCAAGTTTATCTTTCTTTCACAAACCTTCACTTTTCTAATGACAAACAAAAGAAGGTTGACATCCTTGTCAATGGAAAAAAGAAAACTTTTACAACTGATAATGTCTTCTCCTTCTTTAATCTAGGCTATACAAAAGAGAAAAAAACTTTCAATATCAATGTTAGTTTCCCTGGAAATTCACAAGTATCATTTGAATCTCCTACCTTCTATCGTTTAGATACTAAAACTTTCACCGACGCAATTCAAAAAATTAAAGAACAACCTGTCACAGTATCAACTTCTAAAAACAAGGTCTTTGCTACATATGATGTTAAACAAGATACGTCCATTTTCTTCACCATTCCTTATGACAAAGGTTGGTCTGCCTACCAAGATGGTAAGAAAATAGAAATGAAACAAGCTCAAACTGGTTTTATGAAAGTTGATATTCCTAAAGGGAAAGGAACTATTACACTTTCCTTTATTCCCAATGGTTTTATTACTGGAGCAATCTGTTCCTTTACTTCTCTCTTACTATTTGGAATCTATAATCACAGACGAAAGTTATCTAAGGCTTAAAAAATCGACCAGTTGGTCGATTTTTTTAATATTCTTCCATTTTCTTAGGTTGATAGGCTAGCATACCTAAACCAATAAATAGGGCTAATATCACAACAAGGAAAATGACTTGATGATGAATATTTCCTGTCATAGAGATTGTTTGTCGTAATCCCGAAACTGAATAACTCATTGGTAACCAAGGATTGATGGCTCTAAAGAAATCATTTGTCAAAGCAAGTGGGTAAGTACCTGCACTTGATGCTAACTGTAATAAAAGCAAAATAAGAGAAAAGAAAGCTCCTATACGGCTATTCCATGTTGTTAAAGCGGTCACCATGGACATGAATACTAAACTTGTTAGGATAATGAGAAAAAATGTTCTCATCTCATGATTTGCAGTTAGACCAATAAGATGAACTCCTCCATATACCAAAATTCCTGCCAAAACAGCTATAATACCATTTATTTCAGCTCGAGATTTCAACCAAGCCCAACGGTTCTCCGGATGACGTCCTGAAGGCAACTTCGCAAAGATCATATTCGTTGATATTGCTGCAACAAAAAGAGCAACTGATATCATATAAGGAGCCATTGCAATTCCATTTACAGGAACTTGGTCATTGTCAGTTTTGGAGAGACTGAGAGTATTTGACAAAATCTCTGCATTTTTAGATTCTGTTGATGCTGACTTGAGTTGATCACTAGCATTACCTAATCCTTGTCCCAAAGAAGCAACTCCTGTCTGTAAACCTTCCAATCCAGAAGTTAACTTTGTTCCACCTTCTGCTAGTTCCCCAGCTCCATCTGCCAATTTATTAGCTCCACTTTCTAATTGAGAAGCACCTGAAATTAACTGACTGGATTTGTCAGCTAGTTGGCTAGAGCCTGACTGCAATTTATCAACTCCTGCTATCAATTCTTGACTCTTTTGATTCAATTGGTTAGAGCCAGTTGATAATTTTTCAATACCAGACACTAATTCTGGAGTTTTTTCAACTAATTGACCAACTCCTGTTGTCAAGTTAGAAGATTTTTGTGTCAAGGTAGTTGAGCCTGAAACTAATTGATCCAAACTACCTGTCAAGGTGGAATTCTCTTCACTTAGTTGACTTACGCCTTGAGAAACTTTATCAACTCCTGCAGTATATGCATTTACCCCCGATGTAATCGACTGACTAGCAGGAACTAATTTACTCGTCACTGCTCCCTGTATTTCTGTTAATCCACTTGACAATCCTGTCAAAGAAGTAGAAGCAATAGGTAATACTTGATTAGCTTGATTTTTTAAAGTCGAAAGATTAGAAGACTGATTTTGTAAGTTTTCCAAACTTCCCTGTAAACCTTGAGCTAAAGCTACAATTGACTGTGCTGATTGAATACTATCAGTCGAATTTTGAGATACAGAAGCACTTATTTCAGCTTGTTGCTCACTTGTCAAAGATTGATAAGCTGCTGTCGATTGAATATTGGCTAATGTAGTCGCTTTATCAGACTGAGCACTTGCTAACATTTGATTAGAAAGAGATACTATACTTGATAAAATAGAATCTAAGTGTTTTGTATCTCCAACATCAATATTTTGAATAGCTTGATTTAACTGATTCAAACCAGAAGATAATTGAGCAATTTGATCTTTTTGCTCAGACGAAGCATCTAACTTGCTAGAAAGTTGTTGAATTCCTTCACTTAATTGCTCCACACCCATTCGAAGTGTAGCTGATTGATTGGATAACTGATTAGCACCTGTTGCAAGACTTCCCACTCCATTAGTGTAGGAACTAACACCAGATGAAAATTGATTAAGACCAGCATTAAGCTGAGAAACACCGCCAGTATAGGATTCTACACCAGTATATAACTGATTGATTCCCCTTACTAATTCAGGACTTTTAGAAGATAATTGACCTAACCCGCTATCTAATTGACTCACTGCACCAGTATATATAACTAAACCACTATTAAAATTCCCTAAGCCAAGATGAAGTTGTTCAACACCAGAGACATAAGAGGATAATCTTTTAGTAAACTGCTCCGTTCCATTTGAAAATGTTAAACTTGAATCTGCTAAAGAGTGTAGGTTAGTAGTTAATGTTTGACTTCCTGCCACTAACTGATTCGCTCCATCAGTTAGTTTTTCACTACCAGACGCTGCTTGACTCATCCCATCCTTTAAATCGACCATTTTGTTGAATAAAGCTTTAGTATAAGTCTCGGTTACATTGGTAGAAACATTCTGCTTTAATTGTATCATTGCAGAATCACTCATCTTGCTGGCAATAAAGCTATGACCACTTGAAGTCTGATAATCGATTTGCATTTGCTCTGGGTGATTCGTTAAAATTGAAGCTGCTTTTTCAGACAAGTCACTTGGCAAAGTCACTACCATATAATAATCACCGTTTTCTAGACCCTTCTTACCTTCTTCTTCATCTACAAAATGAAAATCCAAGGTTTTATTTTCTTTTAAATTGGATAGCATGTCTTTTCCTATAGACATGGTATTACCATTATAGGAGGCTTCTTTATCATTATTGACAACTGCCACAGGTAAGTCAGACAATTGACCATATGGATCCCACATTGAGGATAAAAATATGATATTGTACAGAACTGGAATAAGAGAAATCCCTATCATGACAATAATAAAGGTTGGTTTTTTAAAAATTGCTTTCCATTCTTTAAACATAGCTTCTCCTTTTTTAAACATATTGTCTAAAATTTTGATATAATAGATTATACAATAAAAAATCTAGATTACAAGATAAAAAATCCATTTTTAGACATATAGTCTAATTTGTTTACAAGGAGGAAATATGCAAGAAAGTAACAAACGCTTAAAAACAAAGCGAACTATTGAAAATGCTATGGTACAATTACTCATGGAACAGCCATTTGATCAAATTTCTACTGTCAAGCTAGCAGAAAAAGCCGGAATTAGCCGTTCCAGCTTCTATACTCACTATAAGGATAAGTATGATATGATCGAGCATTATCAAAGCAAGCTATTCCATACATTTGAATATATTTTCCAAAAACATGCTCATCACAAAAAAGATGCTATTTTAGAAGTCTTTGAATATCTAGAGTCAGAACCACTTCTGGCTGCCCTTCTTTCTGAAAATGGGACTAAAGAAATCCAAAATTTCTTACGAAATAAACTTCATATCATGCTCAGCACAGATTTACAAAAACGCTTTATGCAACTGAATCTCAATACCACTGAATTAGAATATAGTAGCATCTATCTAACTCACGCACTTTTTGGTGTCTGCCAAACTTGGATTGCACATGGAAAAAAAGAAAGTCCTCAAGAAATAACAGACTTCCTTATGAAAATGCTTGGTGATACAAATTGATACAAAAAGAGGAACACAGTTGTGTTCCCTTTTACCTATACTCCGCCAGTAGGACTCGAACCTACGACATCATGATTAACAGTCATGCGCTACTACCAACTGAGCTATGGCGGATAAAATAGTCCGTACGGGATTCGAACCCGTGTTACCGCCGTGAAAAGGCGGTGTCTTAACCCCTTGACCAACGGACCTTCTATCTGTAGCAGATATAACCATTATATCAATTTCTTGCTAATTGTCAATTACTTTTGAGATTTTTTCTCTAGAATATCTTTCAATTTTCTAATTTTTAATCTTGAAATAGGACAACGATGATCTTCATAGAAAACAATTTCTAGGTTTTTTCGATCAATTTCTCTAATATTACCTATATTTACCAAAAATGACTTATGAGGAGAATAAAATCGCTGAGTATGTTTGTCCTTTTCCTGAATATCTGTCATGGTACCATAAAATTCTTTTGCAAAATTCTTACCAATAATGCGCAATTTATGAGAAACTCCTGTCGTTTCAATATACAAAATGTCATGATAAGGAATTTTTAAATCATTTCCCTTGTAATTGTAGTCAAAATAATCTACCACATCTTCATTTTCAAGTAACATACTCTTCGTGTAGAAGATATTTTGCTCAATTCTCTTCTTAAATAACTCATCATTGATATCCTTATCAACAAAATCTAGGGCTGATACCTGGTATTTATATGTTAGAGTCGCAAACTCTGATCGACTGGTGATAAAGACGATAATAGCGTAAGGATTGTAATGACGAATGAGCTGAGCCACTTCAAATCCCTTTTTCTCAATTCCATGAATATCAATATCTAGAAAATAAAGCTGGTTTACTTCATCATTTTCGATATATTCCTTAAACTCACGAACTTTTCCCGTTGTCTTGTATGATATTGGAATATTCGATTCTTTCGAAATTTCATCCAATATTCTCTCTAGTCTCACTTGATGTTCAATAACATCTTCTAAAATTAAAACTTTCATTCAAATTCCCTCTTAAATCTAATGATTTGTCTAAATGTACTGCCTTCCATCTCTGTTTCTAAAATAATGTTGTTGTACTTATCCAGTAGTTCTTTCACATTATTTAATCCTACTCCGCGATTTCTTCCCTTAGTAGAGAATCCTAAAGCAAATAGATCTCCTGAAGGAGTCATCGTCATTTTACATGAATTCTGAATCACAATCACTGTTTCAGTTTCCATCTTAATAACTGCTACTTCCATCTGCTTTTTATAACTATCAGCCGATCCTTCGACAGCATTGTTCAATAAAACACTCATAATACGAACTAAATCCAGAAGGTCTATTGGTAGTCTAGTAATTATATCTTTTACTTCCAGTGTAAACTCTACACCGTTATTTCGAGCATAGACAATGGACTGAGCAACCAAACTTCGTAAAGCTGAATCTTCTATGTTGTTCAAATCAAAGTAAGTGTACTTATCTGAGCGCAGTTTGTGATTGGCTTTAACCAAAACTTCGTTGTAAACTCTGTCAATTTCCTGTAAATTACCACTGTCAATTGCCATCTGCATACTGACAAGCATCCCAGCATAATCATGTCGAAAACCACGAATTTCATTATACAAACCGACAATTTCATCTGTGTAGTTTTGTAAATGTTTCTGTTCAAATTTCTTCTGCTTCAAAGCAATCTCTTTCTCCATTTGATCTTTATGTGAATTCATTGCAAAAAAGGTTAAAAGGAGAGAAATAAAGACGATAGATGATAAAATACTTCCAAAACTATTCAAATGTTTAATCGTACTTACCATATCTGAAACGAAAGATACAATATGGAGCAGTAGCAAAGCAAAAAATACTTTTGTCAAGAAAGGATAGAGGTAGTCTTTATCAAAATAGTTTAGATCCAAATGGAAATAATGAATGATTTTTAAGATAACGACATAAGTCAACACCGTTACAAGGAAAAAGAATGGTTCATAATATTGTAAAACAAAATTGTCTCCTGTTAGAGAGGATAAAGTTACGGACAAAAAGTTATGAGTGCTCTCATATAAAAGAGATAGTAGTAAACTTAGGAATAGTCCTCTATCCCTCTCATACTGTTTAATCCATCGAAAATAGGAATATAATATCAAAGGAAATAAAAATTTTACAATCCCTAAGTCATCTAAATGTAGAAGATATGATGGAAAATCAAGTACTATTTCTGTTAGTAATATATAAGCACTAAAAACGTATAGTTCTTTTCTATTTATTTGACCTTTACAAATTAAACGGTAACTGTGACTAATAATTAAAAAATAAACAATAACTAACCCAACTCCAAATAAATTCATTACTCTTTCCCCTTATTTCATTACTTTTTTCGTGGGAAAATAAAATCAAAGCGGATTTTTGGAAGTCTACTTTCCCCACCTTGAATCTCCTGCAAGTCTTTTTCCTTCAAGGCTACAAACTGTTCCAATTTAACTGTGTTTTTCATAATAAAATCTCCTTAAATGTTTTTTTCTTGTAAGCTAACTTACAAAAACTATTATACAAAATGGAATTTCGTTTTAGATAAAATTCTCTCAACTGTCATTTTTTTCTCCCCAAGTGTACTTTTTTAAGAAAAAAGCCGGGAAAATTCCCAGCTTTGCTACTATATTGATCCCAGCAGGATTCGAACCTGCGACCGTTCGCTTAGAAGGCGAATGCTCTATCCAGCTGAGCTATGAGACCTAATATAGCTATTCTACCAAAAATTCAATTGAAAGTCAATTTTCTATTTATGATAGGGCGAGCCCTGCTGTATTGTAAAAGCCCGATAGATTTGTTCAACAAGGACTAGTCTCATTAACTGATGGGGCAAGGTTAAACGGCCAAAACTAACAGAGAGATTGGCTCTCTTTTTTACATCCTGTGCTAATCCCAGACTCCCTCCAATAATAAATGTAAGAGTAGAAAATCCTTTTATAGAAGCTTCTTCTAGCTGCTTACTAAATTCTTCTGAGGAGAAAGTTCTCCCTTCGATAGCCAACACAATCACGAAATCACGGTCACCAACTTTTGATAAAATTCTCTGACCTTCTATTCCTAAAATCTTTTGATTTTCTGATTCACTGGCCCTATCTGGTGTTTTTTCATCTGCTAGCTCAATCATTTCAAGCTTAGCAAATCGAGAAATTCGTTTTAAATACTCTGCAATACCATCTTTCAAATACTTTTCTTTCAGTTTCCCAACTGTTACAACTTTAATTTTCATGACTCTATTCTAACATATTCTCTATTTTTTCACATCTTATTCACAAAACAAAAGGTTAATTTTAGCCGAGAAAACCACAGATTTTTGAAAGTTATCCACAATCTGTGAAAAACTTTTTGTGTTTAAGTTATAATTAAGCTAGTCAGTTTATACTTTCAGTAATTCAAAAATATGGAGGCAAATATGAAACATTTAAAAACATTTTACAAAAAAGGGTTTCAATTATTAGTCGTTATCGTCATTAGCTTTATTAGTGGAGCCTTGGGTAGCTTTTCAATAAACCAACTAACTCAAAAAAGTACTGTAAGTACCTCTAACAACAATAGTACTATTACACAGACTGCCTATAAGAATGAAAATTCAACAACACAGGCTGTTAACAAAGTAAAAGATGCTGTTGTTTCAGTTATTACTTATTCAGCAAACAGACAAAATAGCGTATTTGGTAATGATGATACTGACACAGATTCTCAGCAAATCTCTAGTGAAGGATCTGGGGTTATTTATAAAAAGAATGACAAAGAAGCTTACATCGTCACCAATAATCACGTTATAAATGGCGCCAGCAAAGTAGATATTCGTTTGTCAGATGGAACTAAAGTACCCGGAGAAATTGTCGGAGCGGACACTTTCTCTGATATTGCTGTCGTCAAAATCTCTTCAGAAAAAGTGACAACAGTAGCTGAGTTTGGTGATTCTAGCAAGTTAACCGTAGGAGAAACTGCCATTGCTATTGGTAGCCCATTGGGTTCTGAATATGCAAATACTGTCACTCAGGGTATTGTATCTAGTCTTAATCGAAATGTATCTTTAAAATCTGAAGATGGACAAGCCATTTCTACAAAAGCCATCCAAACTGATACTGCTATTAACCCAGGTAACTCTGGTGGCCCACTAATCAATATTCAAGGACAGGTTATCGGAATTACCTCAAGTAAAATTGCAACAAATGGAGGAACATCTGTAGAAGGTCTTGGTTTTGCAATCCCTGCAAATGATGCTATCAATATTATTGAACAGTTAGAAAAGAACGGAAAAGTGACTCGTCCAGCTTTGGGAATTCAAATGGTCAATCTCTCAAATATTAATACAAGTGATCTTAGAAGACTGAATATTCCAAGTAACGTAACATCTGGTGTCGTTGTTCGTTCTGTACAAAGTAATATGCCTGCCAATGGTCACCTTGAAAAATACGATGTTATTACAAAAGTAGATGACAAAGACATTGCTTCATCAACAGACTTACAAAGTGCTCTTTACAATCATTCTATCGGAGACACCATTAAGATAACTTACTATCGTAACGGTAAAGAAGAAACTACATCTATTAAACTTGACAAGAGTTCAGGTGATTTAGAATCTTAATTAACATCTATGTAAAGAAAGCTTTACATAAGAGAAAAGATGTGTTAGTGTAGAATCATGGAAAAATTTGAAATGATTTCTATCACGGATATACAAAAAAATCCCTATCAACCTCGAAAAGAATTTGATGGAGAAAAACTACATGAACTAGCACAGTCTATCAAAGAAAATGGGGTCATTCAACCGATTATTGTTCGTCAATCTCCTGTTATTGGTTATGAAATCCTTGCAGGAGAGAGACGCTATCGGGCTTCACTTTTAGCTGGTCTAACGTCTATCCCAGCTGTTGTTAAACAGCTCTCAGACCAAGAGATGATGGTCCAGTCCATCATTGAAAATTTACAAAGAGAAAATTTAAATCCAATAGAAGAAGCACGCGCCTATGAATCTCTTGTAGAGAAAGGATTTACCCATGCTGAAATTGCAGATAAAATGGGGAAGTCTCGTCCATATATCAGCAACTCTATTCGCTTGCTGTCCTTGCCAGAACATATCCTCTCAGAAGTAGAAAATGGCAAACTATCACAAGCCCATGCACGTTCTCTAGTTGGCTTGAATAAGGAACAACAAGACTATTTCTTTCAACGGATTATATATGAAGACATTTCTGTAAGGAAGTTAGAAGCTCTTCTGACAGAGAAAAAACAAAAGAAAAAGAAAAAAAATGATTATTTCATACAAAATGAAGAAGAACAGTTAAAAAAACTACTCGGATTAGATGTAGAAATCAAATTGTCTAAAAAAGACAATGGAAAAATCATTATTTCTTTTTCAAATCAAGAAGAATACAGTAGAATTATCAACAGCCTGAAATAAGGCTGTTCTTTTATTTTTTTATCTCACAAGGTTATCCACTAATTTTTTTGATAAAAAGCTTAATAAATCAATAGTTTCTGCTTTTATCCCCAAGCTGTGGATAAAACTTGATAACATTGTGGATTATTTTTCACAGCTTGTGGAAAATTCTTGCTATCTATGGTAAAATAAGTCTAGCATTAAACTTTTAAATAGTAAAGGAGGAGAAAGGATTGAAAGAAAAACAATTTTGGAATCGTATATTAGAATTTGCTCAAGAAAGACTGACTCGATCCATGTATGATTTCTATGCTATTCAAGCTGAACTCATCAAGGTAGAGGAAAATGTTGCCACTATATTTTTACCACGATCTGAAATGGAAATGGTCTGGGAAAAACAACTAAAAGATATTATTGTAGTTGCTGGATTTGAAATTTATGATGCTGAGATAACTCCCCACTATATTTTCATCAAACCTCAATATACTACCGTCTCACAAGTTGAAGAAGCTCCAAATTCAACTCTTTATGACTATAGTCCAAAGTTAGCATCTATTCCTTATTCGGATACTGGATTAAAAGAAAAATATACCTTTGATAATTTTATTCAAGGGGATGGGAATGTTTGGGCAGTATCAGCCGCTTTGGCTGTTTCTGAAGATTTAGCCTTGACCTATAATCCTCTTTTTATCTATGGAGGACCTGGCCTTGGTAAGACTCACTTACTCAATGCAATTGGGAATGAGATTTTGAAAAATATTCCTGATGCGCGTGTGAAGTACATCCCTGCTGAAAGCTTTATCAACGACTTTCTTGAACACCTGAGACTGGGAGAAATGGAAAAATTCAAAAAAACTTACCGTAGCCTTGATCTCTTGTTAATTGATGATATCCAATCGCTGAGTGGAAAAAAAGTTGCAACTCAAGAAGAATTTTTCAATACTTTCAATGTTCTCCATAGCAATCAAAAACAAATTGTTCTGACTAGTGATCGTAGTCCTAAACACTTAGAGGGACTTGAAGAAAGACTTGTCACGCGCTTTAGCTGGGGATTGACGCAAAACATCACACCACCTGACTTTGAGACACGTATTGCCATTTTACAAAGCAAAACAGAGCATTTAGACTACCATTTCCAAAGTGATACCCTAGAATACCTAGCTGGCCAATTTGATTCAAACGTCCGAGAACTTGAAGGAGCAATCAACGACATCACTTTAATTGCCCGAGTGAAGAAGATTAAGGATATCACAATCGATATCGCTGCCGAGGCTATTCGAGCACGTAAACAAGATGTTAACCAAATGCTCGTCATCCCAATTGATAAAATCCAAAATGAAGTTGGTAACTTTTATGGTGTCAGCATCAAAGAAATGAAGGGAAGCAGACGCCTTCAAAATATTGTGTTAGCCCGTCAAGTAGCCATGTATTTATCTAGAGAACTAACAGATAATAGTCTTCCAAAAATTGGGAAGGAATTTGGTGGAAAAGATCACACAACAGTCATTCATGCCCATGCTAAAATTAAATCTTTGATTGATGAAGACGATAATTTACGCTTAGAAATTGAATCAATCAAAAAGAAAATTAAATAACTTGTGGATAACTTTCACTTTATTATCTTTTTTATCCACATTTTTTAAACAAGCCAAAAAACTTGATATGACTTGTTTAAAGTCTGTTTTCCACAGATTTCACAGACTCTATTATTACTATTATCCTTCTAATACTAAAAATAAATAAAGGAGAATCCATGATTCATTTTTCAATTAATAAAAATTTATTTCTACAAGCATTAAATACTACTAAGAGAGCTATTAGTTCTAAAAATGCTATTCCTATTTTATCAACCGTAAAAATTGACGTGACTAATGAAGGTGTTACTTTAATTGGTTCAAATGGTCAAATTTCAATTGAAAATTTTATTTCTCAAAAAAATGAAGATGCTGGTTTGTTAATTACTTCTTTAGGTTCGATCCTTCTTGAAGCTTCTTTCTTTATCAATGTTGTATCTAGTCTACCTGATGTGACTCTTGATTTTAAAGAAATTGAACAAAATCAAATTGTTTTAACCAGTGGCAAATCAGAAATTACCCTAAAAGGAAAAGATAGTGAACAATATCCACGAATCCAAGAAATTTCAGCAAGCACTCCTTTAATTCTTGAAACAAAATTACTCAAGAAAATTATCAATGAAACAGCATTTGCTGCAAGTACACAAGAAAGTCGTCCGATTTTAACAGGTGTTCATTTTGTATTGAGTCAACACAAGGAGCTAAAAACAGTGGCAACAGACTCTCATCGTCTAAGCCAGAAAAAATTAACGCTTGAGAAAAATAGTGATGATTTTGATGTCGTTATTCCTAGCCGTTCTCTACGCGAATTTTCAGCGGTATTTACAGATGATATCGAAACTGTAGAGATTTTCTTTGCTAACAATCAAATCCTCTTTAGAAGCGAAAATATTAGCTTCTATACTCGTCTCCTCGAAGGAAACTATCCTGATACAGATCGCTTGATTCCGACAGACTTTAATACTACTATTACTTTTGATGTTGTAAATTTACGCCAGTCAATGGAACGTGCTCGCCTTTTATCAAGTGCGACTCAAAATGGTACTGTGAAACTTGAAATAAAAGATGGGGTTGTTAGCGCTCATGTTAACTCGCCAGAAGTTGGTAAAGTAAACGAAGAAATCGATACTGATCAGGTTACTGGTGAAGATTTGACCATTAGTTTCAACCCAACTTACTTGATTGATTCTCTTAAAGCTTTAAATAGCGAAAAAGTGACCATTAGTTTTATCTCAGCTGTTCGTCCATTTACTCTTGTGCCAGCGGACACTGATGAGGACTTCATGCAGCTCATTACACCAGTTCGTACAAATTAAGTGAAAGAGGTTGAGCCTGGCTCGCCTCTTTTATGATATAATCGAAAAAGAAAAGGAGAGTAGTATGTATCAAGTTGGAAATTTTGTTGAAATGAAAAAACCACATGCTTGCACAATCAAGTCAACAGGAAAAAAAGCTAATCGTTGGGAAATTACACGTGTAGGAGCAGATATCAAAATCAAATGTAGCAATTGTGACCATGTTGTCATGATGGGACGCTATGATTTTGATCGAAAAATGAATAAAATTATTGACTGAAAACCCTTAGTTAGAGGGTTAGCAAGTTTTCCCTTTTTGTGTTATAATATTAGGGATTGAAATGAAAACGGAGAATGAGAAAATATGGCTTTAACAGCAGGTATCGTTGGTTTGCCAAACGTTGGTAAATCAACACTATTTAATGCAATTACAAAAGCAGGAGCAGAGGCAGCAAATTACCCATTTGCGACGATTGATCCAAATGTTGGAATGGTAGAAGTTCCAGATGAACGCCTCCAAAAACTAACTGAAATGATTACTCCTAAAAAGACAGTTCCAACAACTTTTGAATTTACAGATATCGCAGGGATTGTAAAAGGAGCTTCAAAAGGAGAAGGACTAGGAAATAAATTCTTGGCCAATATCCGTGAAGTAGATGCGATTGTTCATGTAGTTCGTGCTTTTGATGATGAAAATGTCATGCGCGAGCAAGGACGTGAAGATGCCTTTGTGGATCCACTTGCGGATATTGATACCATTAACTTGGAATTGATTCTTGCTGACTTAGAATCAGTTAATAAGCGCTATATGCGTGTAGAAAAGATGGCACGTACGCAAAAAGATAAAGAATCAGTAGCAGAATTTAATGTTCTTCAAAAGATTAAACCTGTTCTTGAAGATGGAAAATCAGCTCGAACTATTGAATTTACAGATGAGGAACAAAAGGTTGTCAAAGGTCTCTTCCTGTTAACGACTAAACCAGTGCTCTATGTTGCTAATGTGGACGAGGATGTGGTTTCAGAACCTGACTCTATCGACTATGTTAAACAAATTCGTGAATTCGCAGCGACAGAAAATGCTGAAGTAGTCGTTATTTCTGCGCGTGCTGAGGAAGAAATTTCTGAGTTAGACGAAGAAGACAAGCAAGAGTTTCTTGAAGCACTTGGGTTGACAGAATCAGGCGTTGACAAGTTGACTCGTGCAGCTTACCACTTGCTTGGACTGGGAACTTACTTCACAGCTGGCGAAAAAGAAGTTCGCGCTTGGACCTTCAAACGTGGTATGAAGGCTCCTCAAGCAGCTGGTATTATCCACTCAGACTTTGAAAAAGGATTTATTCGTGCAGTAACTATGTCATATGAGGATCTAGTGAAATACGGATCTGAAAAGGCTGTAAAAGAAGCTGGACGCTTGCGTGAAGAAGGAAAAGAATATATCGTTCAAGACGGCGATATCATGGAATTCCGCTTTAATGTCTAAAAAAATTAATGAATAGTGTCAATTAGGTTGGAAAAAAATTCCAACCCTTTTGGCTTTTGAAAGGAAAAATAAATGACCAAATTACTTGTAGGCTTGGGAAATCCAGGAGATAAATATTTTGAAACAAAACACAATGTTGGCTTTATGTTGATTGACCAACTAGCGAAGAAACAGAATGTCACTTTTACACACGATAAGATATTTCAAGCTGACCTAGCATCCTTTTTCCTAAATGGAGAAAAAATTTATCTTGTCAAACCAACGACATTTATGAATGAAAGTGGAAAAGCGGTTCATGCTTTATTGACTTACTATGGTTTGGATATTGAAGATTTACTCATCATTTATGATGATCTTGACATGGAAGTTGGAAAGATTCGTTTAAGAGCAAAGGGATCCGCAGGTGGTCATAATGGTATCAAGTCTATTATTCAACATATTGGAACCCAAACCTTTAATCGTGTTAAGATTGGAATCGGAAGACCTAAAAATGGAATGTCAGTTGTTAACCATGTTTTGAGTACCTTTGACAAGGATGATTATATTGGTATTTTACAGTCTATTGACAAAGTTGACGATTCTGTAAACTACTATTTACAAGAGAAAAATTTTGAGAAAACAATGCAGAGGTATAACGGATAAATGTTAACCTTATTAGATTTATTCTCAGAAAATAATCAGATAAAAAAATGGCATCGAAATCTGACAGATAAGAAAAGACAATTAATGTTAGGCTTGTCAACTTCTACAAAAGCTTTAGCAATTGCTAGTAGTTTGAGACAGGAAGATAAGATTGTGTTATTGACGTCAACTTATGGAGAAGCAGAAGGACTTGTTAGTGATCTTATATCTGTCTTGGGTGAGGAACTTGTCTATCCATTTTTAGTAGATGACTCCCCTATGGTCGAGTTTTTGATGTCTTCACAAGAAAAAATCATTTCACGGGTTGAAGCCTTGCGTTTTTTGACTGATTCATCTAAGAAAGGGATTTTAGTTTGTAATATCGCAGCAAGTCGATTGATTTTACCGTCTCCCAATATATTCAAAGATAGTATTGTAAAAATAACAGTTGGTGAAGAATATGATCAACACACGTTTATCCATCAGTTAAAGGAAATAGGTTATCGCAAAGTTACGCAAGTACAAACTCAAGGTGAGTTTAGTATTCGAGGAGATATTTTAGATATTTTTGAGATGTCTCAGTTAGAACCTTTCCGAATCGAGTTTTTTGGTGATGAAGTAGATGGAATTCGGACTTTTGAAGTAGAAACACAATTATCAAAAGAAAATCAAACAGAACTCACTATCTTTCCAGCAAGTGATATACTTTTGAGGGAAAAGGACTATCTACGAGGGCAGTCAGCTTTAGAAAAGCAAATTTCAAAGACCTTATCACCAATTTTAAAATCATACTTGGAAGAGATTTTGTCAAGTTTTTACCAAAAACAAGTGCATTTAGATTCTCGGAAATTTTTATCTTTGTGTTATGACAAGACATGGACTGTTTTTGACTATATTGAAAAAGATACCCCAGTATTCTTTGATGATTATCAGAAATTGATGAATCAGTATGAAGTCTTTGAAAGGGAGTTAGCACAATACTTTACAGAAGAATTACAGAACAGTAAAGTATTTTCTGAGATGCAGTATTTTGCTGATACAGAGCAAATCTATAAAAAACAGAGTCCGGTTACCTTTTTCTCTAATCTGCAAAAGGGGTTAGGAAATCTCAAGTTTGACCAAATTTATCAATTTAATCAATATCCTATGCAGGAGTTTTTCAATCAATTTTCTTTTCTAAAAGAAGAAATTGAGCGATACAAAAAAATGGATTATACTATTATCCTGCAGTCTAGCAATTCAATGGGAAGTAAAACATTGGAGGATGTTTTAGAGGAATACCAGATTAAATTGGATTCTAGAGATAAGTCAAGTGTTTGTAAAGAATCTGTAAACTTAATCGAGGGTAGTCTCAGACATGGTTTTCATTTTGTAGATGAAAAGGTTTTATTGATAACTGAACATGAGATTTTTCAAAAGAAATTGAAACGTCGTTTTCGAAGACAACATGTTTCAAACGCAGAGAGATTAAAAGATTACAATGAACTTGAAAAAGGAGATTACGTTGTTCACCATATCCATGGAATTGGTCAATATCTAGGGATTGAAACAATTGAAATCAAAGGGATTCACCGTGATTATGTCAGTGTCCAGTATCAAAATGGGGACCAAATTTCCATCCCAGTAGAGCAGATTCAGTTATTGTCCAAATATATTTCAAGTGACGGGAAAGCTCCTAAACTCAATAAATTAAATGACGGTCATTTCAAAAAAGCCAAGCAAAAAGTTAAGAACCAGGTAGAGGATATAGCTGATGATTTAATTAAACTTTATTCTGAGCGCAGCCAGTTGAAGGGATTTGCTTTTTCAGCTGATGATGAGGATCAACATGCTTTTGATGATGCCTTCCCTTATGTTGAAACGGATGATCAACTTCGTAGTGTTGAGGAAATCAAGAGAGATATGCAGGCTTGTCAGCCAATGGATCGACTTTTAGTTGGGGATGTTGGTTTTGGAAAGACTGAAGTTGCTATGCGTGCAGCCTTTAAGGCAGTCAATGATCACAAACAGGTTGTCGTTCTAGTTCCGACGACGGTTTTAGCGCAACAGCACTATACGAATTTTAAGGAACGATTCCAAAATTTTGCAGTTAATATTGATGTGTTGAGTCGCTTTAGAAGTAAAAAAGAGCAGACTGAAACACTTGAAAAATTGAAAAAGGGTCAAGTTGATATTTTGATTGGAACCCATCGTATTTTATCAAAAGATGTTGTGTTTGCTGATTTGGGCTTGATGATTATTGATGAGGAACAGCGATTTGGTGTCAAGCATAAGGAAACCTTGAAAGAACTGAAAAAACAAGTAGATGTCCTGACCTTGACAGCAACGCCAATTCCTCGTACCCTTCACATGTCTATGCTGGGAATCAGAGATTTGTCTGTCATTGAAACTCCGCCGACTAATCGTTATCCAGTGCAAACCTATGTCTTAGAAAAGAATGATAGTGTAATTCGGGATGCTGTCTTGCGTGAAATGGAGCGTGGAGGTCAAATTTACTATCTTTACAATAAAGTTGACACGATTGATCAGAAGGTTTACGAATTACAGGAGTTGATTCCAGAGGCTTCGATTGGTTATGTTCATGGGCAAATGAGTGAGATTCAGTTAGAAAATACTCTACTGGATTTCATTGAAGGTCAGTATGATATTTTGGTGACAACTACCATTATTGAGACAGGGGTGGACATTCCAAATGCCAATACTTTATTTATTGAAAATGCGGACCATATGGGCTTGTCAACCTTGTATCAGTTAAGAGGAAGAGTCGGTCGTAGTAATCGTATTGCTTATGCCTATCTCATGTATCGTCCAGAAAAATCAATCAGTGAAGTCTCCGAGAAGAGATTAGAAGCGATTAAAGGATTTACAGAATTGGGCTCTGGATTTAAGATTGCAATGCGAGATCTTTCGATTCGTGGAGCAGGAAATCTTTTAGGAAAATCCCAGTCTGGTTTCATTGATTCTGTTGGTTTTGAATTGTATTCGCAGTTATTGGAGGAAGCTATTGCTAAACGACATGGTAATGGGAACACAAGAACCAAAGGGAATGCTGAGTTGATTTTACAAATTGATGCCTATCTTCCTGATACCTATATTTCTGATCAACGACATAAGATTGAAATTTACAAGAAAATTCGTCAAATTGACAACCGTGTCAACTACGAAGAATTACAAGAAGAGTTGATGGACCGCTTTGGAGAGTACCCAGACGTGGTAGCCTATCTTTTAGAGATTGGTTTGGTTAAGTCTTATCTTGATAAGGTCTTTGTTCAACGTGTGGAACGAAAAGAAAATAAGATTACAGTTCAATTTGAAAAAATTACTCAGCGATTGTTTTTGGCTCAAGATTATTTTAAATCTTTATCCGCAACGAATTTAAAAGCAGCCATAACTGAGAATAAGGGATTAATGGAAGTTGTATTTGATGTCCAAAATAAGAAGGACTATGAAATTTTAGAAGGTCTGCTCATTTTTGGAGAAAGTTTATTAGAGATAAAAGTATCGAAAGAAGGCAATTCCCTTTAACATTTTTCTTCTATAAAGTAGATAAAAATGATACAATAATAATTTGAGGTAATAAAAATGAGATTAGACAAATATTTAAAAGTATCACGAATTATCAAGCGTCGTACAGTCGCAAAAGAAGTAGCAGATAAAGGCAGAATCAAGGTAAATGGAATCTTGGCCAAAAGTTCAACGGATTTGAAAGTTAATGACCAAGTTGAAATTCGCTTTGGCAATAAGTTGCTACTTGTAAAAGTACTAGAGATGAAGGATAGTACAAAAAAAGAAGATGCAGCAGGAATGTATGAAATTATCAGTGAAACACGGGTAGAAGAAAATGTCTAAAAATATCGTACAATTGAATAATTCTTTTATTCAAAATGAACACCAACGTCGTCGCTATCTGATGAAAGAACGACAAAAACGTAATCGTTTCATGGGTTGGGTTCTTATTTTGATGATTTTATTGTTCATTTTACCAACTTATAATCTTGCTCAAAGCTATCATCAATTACTCCAAAGACATCAACAGTTATCAGAATTGCAAACTCAGTATCAAACCTTGAGTGAGGAAAAGGAGAAAGAGACAGCTTTTGCCACAAAGTTGAAAGATGAAGATTATGCTGCTAAATACATGCGTGCAAAATATTATTATTCTAAGAATCGGGAAGCTGTTTATACGATTCCTGACTTGCTCCCAAGGTGATAAAATGGAAAATTTATTAGATGTAATAGAGCAATTTTTGAGTCTATCGGAAGAAAAGCTGGAAGAGTTGGCTGATAAAAATCAATTATTGCGTTTACAAGAAGAAAAGGAAAGGAAGAATGCGTAAATTCTTAATTATTTTGTTGTTACCGAGTTTTTTGACCATTTCAAAAGTCGTTAGCACAGAAAAAGAAGTAGTCTATACTTCGAAAGAAATTTATTACCTTTCACAATCTAACTTTGGTATTTATTTTAGAGAAAAATTAAGTTCTCCCATGGTTTATGGAGAGGTTCCTGTTTATGCGAATGAAGATTTAGTAGTGAAATCTGGAAAATTAACTCCCCAAACAAGTTTTCAAATAACCGAGTGGCGCTTAAATAAACAAGGAATTCCGGTATTTAAGCTATCAAATCATCAATTTATTGCTGCAGACAAACGATTTTTATATGATCAGTCAGAGGTAACTCCTACAATCAAAAAAGTATGGTTAGAATCTGATTTTAAACTGTATAATAGCCCTTATGACTTAAAAGAAGTGAAATCATCCTTATCAGCTTATTCGCAAGTATCGATCGACAAGACCATGTTTGTAGAAGGAAGAGAATTTCTACATATTGATCAGGCTGGATGGGTAGATAAGGAATCAACTTCTGAAGAAGATAATCGGATAAGTAAAGTCCAAGAAATGTTATCTGAAAAATATCAGAAAGATTATTTCTCTATTTATGTTAAGCAACTAACTACTGGAAAAGAAGCTGGTATCAATCAAGATGAAAAGATGTATGCAGCTAGTGTTTTGAAACTCCCTTATCTTTATTATACGCAAGAAAAAATAAATGAGGGGATTTATCAGTTAGACACGACTGTAAAATACGTATCTGCAGTCAATGATTTTCCAGGTTCTTATAAACCAGAGGGAAGTGGTAGCCTCCCTAAAAAAGAGGATAATAAAGAGTATTCTCTCAAGGACTTAATAACGAAAGTATCTAAAGAATCGGACAATGTAGCTCATAATCTATTGGGATATTACATTTCAAACCAATCTGATGCCACATTTAAATCCAAGATGTCTGCTATTATGGGAGATGATTGGGATTCAAAAGAAAAATTGATTTCTTCTAAGATGGCTGGGAAGGCCATGGAAGCTATTTATAATCAAAATGGATTTGTGCTAGAGTCTTTGACTAAAACAGATTTTGATAATGAGAGAATTGCCAAAGGTGTTTCTGTTAAAGTAGCTCATAAAATTGGAGATGCGGATGAATTTAAGCATGATACTGGTGTTGTCTATGCAGATTCTCCATTTATTCTTTCTATTTTCACTAAAAATTCTGATTATGATACGATTTCTAAGATAGCCAAGGATGTTTATGAGGTTCTAAAATGAGGGAACAAGATTTTTTAAATCATTTTCTCAAGAAGGGATATTTCAAAAAGCATGCTAAGGTGGTGCTAGCTCTTTCTGGTGGATTAGATTCTATGTTTCTATTTAAGGTATTGTCTACCTATAAAAAAGAGTTAGAAATTGAATTGATTCTAGCTCATGTGAATCATAAGCAGAGAGTAGAATCAGATTGGGAAGAACAGGAATTAAGGAAGTTGGCTGCTGAAGCAGAGCTTCCTATTTATATCAGCAATTTTTCAGGAGAATTTTCAGAAGCGCGTGCACGAAATTTTCGCTATGATTTTTTTCAAGAGGTCATGAAAAAGACAGGTGCGACAGCCTTAGTCACTGCCCACCATGCGGATGACCAGGTGGAAACAATTTTGATGCGCTTGATTCGAGGGACTCGCTTGCGCTATCTATCAGGAATTAAGGAGAAGCAAGTAGTCGGAGAGATAGAAATCATTCGGCCCTTCTTGCATTTTCAGAAAAAAGACTTTCCTCCAATTTTTCACTTTGAAGATATATCAAATCAGGAAAATCATTATTTTCGCAATCGTATTCGAAACTCATACTTACCAGAATTAGAAAAAGAAAATCCTCGATTTAGAAATGCAATCTTAAGCATCGGCAATGAAATTTTAGATTATGACTTAGCTATAGCTGAATTATCAAAGAATATTGATGTAGAAAATTTAGATCAGCTATTGTCTTACTCTGAGTCGACACAAAGAGTTTTACTTCAAACTTATCTGAATCGTTTTCCAGATTTGAATCTTACAAAAGCTCAGTTTGAAGAAGTTAGACAAATTTTAAAAACTAAAAGCCAGTATCGTCATCCGCTTAAAAATGGTTATGAATTAGTAAAAGAGTATCAACAGTTTCGGATTTGTAAAATCAGTCCTCAGTCTGATGAAAAGGAAGATGAACTTGTGTTACACTATCAAAATCAGGTATCTTACCAAGGTTATTTATTTTCCTTTGGACTTCCTTTAGAAGGTGAATTAATTCAGCAGGTACCTGTTTCACGGGAAACATCAATACACATTCGTCATCGAAAAACAGGAGATATTTTGATTCAAAATGGGCATAGAAAAAAACTCAGACGTCTATTTATTGATTTGAAAATCCCTATGGAAAAGCGAAAATCAGCTCTGATTATTGAGCAATTTGGTGAAATTGTCTCAATTTTGGGAATTGCGACCAGTAATTTGAGTAAAAACACGAAAAATGATATAATGAACACTGTACTTTATATAGAAAAAATAGATAGGTAAAAAAATGTTAGAAAACGATATTAAAAAAATTCTCGTTTCACACGATGAAATTACAGAAGCTGCTAAAAAATTAGGTGCTCAATTAACCAAAGACTATGCAGGAAAAAATCCAATTTTAGTTGGGATTTTAAAAGGATCTATTCCTTTTATGGCTGAATTGGTTAAACATATCGACACACATATTGAAATGGACTTCATGATGGTTTCTAGCTACCATGGTGGAACAGCAAGTAGTGGTGTCATTAATATCAAGCAAGATGTGACTCAAGATATCAAAGGAAGACATGTTCTGTTTATAGAAGATATCATTGATACAGGTCAAACTTTGAAGAGTTTAAGAGATATGTTTAAAGCAAGAGAAGCTGCTTCTGTTAAAATTGCAACCTTGTTGGATAAACCAGAGGGACGTGTTGTAGAAATTGAGGCTGACTATACCTGCTTTACTATTCCAAATGAGTTTGTAGTAGGTTATGGTTTAGACTACAAAGAAAATTATCGTAACCTTCCTTATGTTGGAGTATTGAAAGAAGAAGTATATTCAAATTAGAAAGAACAATTTTTAATGAAAAAACAAAATAATGGTTTAATTAAAAATCCTTTTCTATGGTTATTACTTATTTTTTTCCTAGTTACAGCTTATCAGTATTTTAGTACAGGTAGTGTTGCAGGGAAAAGTGAGCAAATTAATTATACAGAATTGGTAAAAGAAATTACCGATGACAATGTAAAAGAATTGACTTACCAACCAAATGGCAGTGTTATCGAAGTTTCAGGTGTCTATAAAAATCCTAAAACAAGTAAAGAAGAAACAGGTATCCAGTTCTTTTCTCCTTCTGCTACAACAGTAGAGAAATTTTCAAGTATTATTCTTCCTTCAGATACTACAGTATCAGAATTGCAAAAACTTGCTTCTGACCATAAGGCGGAAGTAACTGTTAAGCATGAAAGTTCAAGTGGTATGTGGATTAATATTCTTGTATCTATTGTGCCATTCGGTATTCTATTCTTCTTCCTATTCTCTATGATGGGAAATATGGGAGGAAATAATAGCCGTAACCCAATGAGTTTTGGACGTAGTAAGGCTAAAGCCGCAAATAAAGAAGATATTAAAGTAAGATTTTCAGATGTTGCTGGAGCTGAGGAAGAAAAACAAGAACTAGTTGAAGTTGTTGAATTCTTAAAAGATCCAAAACGATTTACAAAACTTGGGGCCCGTATTCCAGCAGGTGTTCTGTTAGAGGGACCTCCGGGGACAGGTAAGACCTTGCTTGCTAAGGCAGTTGCTGGAGAAGCAGGTGTTCCATTCTTTAGTATCTCAGGATCGGACTTTGTAGAAATGTTTGTCGGAGTTGGAGCTAGTCGTGTTCGTTCTCTTTTTGAAGATGCTAAAAAAGCAGCACCAGCTATTATCTTTATCGATGAAATTGATGCTGTTGGACGTCAACGTGGAGTTGGTCTTGGCGGAGGAAATGATGAACGTGAACAAACCTTGAACCAACTTTTGATTGAGATGGATGGTTTTGAGGGAAATGAAGGGATTATCGTTATCGCTGCGACAAACCGTTCAGATGTACTTGATCCTGCCCTTTTGCGTCCAGGACGTTTTGATAGAAAAGTATTGGTTGGCCGTCCTGATGTTAAAGGTCGCGAAGCAATCTTGAAAGTTCATGCTAAGAACAAGCCTTTAGCAGAAGATGTTGATTTGAAATTAGTGGCTCAACAAACTCCAGGTTTTGTTGGTGCTGATTTAGAGAATGTATTGAATGAGGCGGCTCTAGTTGCTGCTCGTCGCAATAAATCGATAATTGATGCTTCAGATATTGATGAAGCAGAAGATAGAGTTATTGCTGGTCCTTCTAAGAAAGATAAGACAGTTTCACAAAAAGAACGTGAATTGGTTGCCTACCATGAGGCTGGACATACCATTGTTGGTTTAGTCTTGTCGAATGCTCGTGTTGTTCATAAAGTTACTATCGTACCACGTGGACGTGCCGGCGGATATATGATTGCACTTCCTAAGGAAGACCAAATGCTTCTTTCCAAAGAAGATATGAAAGAGCAATTGGCTGGCTTAATGGGTGGACGTGTAGCTGAAGAAATTATCTTTAATGTCCAAACTACAGGAGCTTCAAACGATTTTGAACAAGCGACACAAATGGCGCGTGCAATGGTTACAGAGTACGGTATGAGTGAAAAACTTGGCCCAGTACAATATGAAGGAAATCATGCTATGTTTGGTGCACAGAGTCCTCAAAAATCAATTTCAGAACAAACAGCTTATGAAATTGACGAAGAAGTTCGTTCATTATTAAATGAAGCACGAAATAAAGCTGCTGAAATTATTCAGTCAAATCGTGAAACTCACAAGTTGATTGCAGAAGCATTATTGAAATACGAAACATTGGATAGTACGCAAATTAAATCTCTTTACGAAACAGGAAAGATGCCTGAAACAGTAGAAGAGGAATCTCATGCACTATCCTATGATGAAGTAAAGTCAAAAATGAATGACGAAAAATAACCCAAAGAGAGGCATGTCCTCTCTTTTTTGTGCAGTTGAGGCGGTAAAGGGTGCAGAATGGATGAAATGTGCCAAAAGTGTTTCTGAATCTGTTAGACTGTAAACAGAAAGGAGAATAGAATGCTTAAAGAATTGTATGAAGAAGTCCAAGGGATTGTATATAAGTGTAGAAATGAATATTACCTTCATTTATGGGAGTTATCGGATTGGGATCAAGAGGGAATGATCTGCTTACATGAATTGATTAGTAAAGAAGAAGAGTTGGCAGAAGATATTCCACGCTTACGTAAATACTTCAAAACTAAGTTCCGTAATCGAATTCTAGACTATATCCGTAAGCAAGAAAGTCAAAAACGAAGATATGATAAAGAATCCTATGAAGAAGTAGGTGAAATCAGTCATCGTATAGGTGAGGGAGGTCTCTGGCTAGATGAGTATTATCTCTTTCATGAGACACTAAGAGATTATAGAAGCAAACAAAGTAAAGACAAACAAGAAGAGTTAGAACGGGTCCTAAGACATGAACGCTTCCGAGGTCGTCAAAGAGTATTAAGAGACTTACGTATTGTGTTTAAAGAGTTTGATATCCGTACTCAATAGGAAGTCATACAAAAAAACATAAAAAGATAAAAAAGGTGTTGACAAAGTTTGAAAAGCCTGTATAATAGTAAGAGTTGAAAACAACTCAGGTCCGTTGGTCAAGGGGTTAAGACACCGCCTTTTCACGGCGGTAACACGGGTTCGAATCCCGTACGGACTATGGTATGTTGCGGATGGAACACTTGATGAAAAAAGTTCAAAAAAGT